>JAHKKQ010000134.1 GCA_020027805.1 Candidatus Dadabacteria bacterium | reverse complement strand
CGCTCAATGACCTTCTCGTTCTTCCCTGCCATGTCGTATGCCTCCTCTGCGTGCGGGATGTCCGATATATAATGCATTTACACGAATCGCCGGCTGCCTCCCCGGCGGGCGTGCGAATACCCACACTTCTAATATAGTAGATTCAGGCGGTAAATGAAATGGGTTTTAGATGCCGGTCAGGGGCTGACCCCTCCGATTGACACTCAACCGATACTTATGTAATTTAGCCTGCTTGTAAAAATTCATCCTGTGACGAAGCCCGATTGAGATACCTCTCCTATCTAAATAATGCGGTAACGGACTACTTCACGTTCTGGATTATCCTCTTTTCGCTGATTACGTTCTTCTACCCGGAGCCGTTCGCGGGCCTTACGGGGCTTATAGTGCCCGTCCTCGGGATAATCATGTTCGGTATGGGCATGACTCTCACGGTCGGGGACTTCAGGAGGATAGCGGGGAGGCCGCGGGACGTGGCCATAGGGGCGTCGGCGCAGTACGGCATCATGCCGGTAACGGGGTTTATACTCGCCAAGGTGTTTTCGCTCGACCCGATGCTGGCTGCGGGGGTGGTGCTCGTTGGCTCATGCCCGGGGGGCACGGCGTCTAACGTCATCACGTATCTCGCGAAGGGCGACGTAGCCCTCTCCGTGGCTATGACGTCCGTGACGACGCTCATGGCCCCTTTGATGGTCCCCTTCTTCATGTACATATTCGCCGGGCAATGGATACACGTCCCCGCGCTCGGCCTCTTCATCTCCACCCTGGAGATAATAATCCTCCCGGTCTTTCTCGGCGCGGGTCTCAGGTTCCTGCTCGGAAAAAGGACGGAGTACGTTTTACCGGTGCTTCCCGGCGTGTCGTCATTGTCCATAATATTCATAGTCGGCGTAATCGTGGCCGCGAACGCCCCGTCCATAGCGAAAGTCGGGGCGGGCGTCGCCGTGATAGTGATGCTCCATAACGTCGCGGGGCTCGTGCTCGGGTACTCTGTAGCGAGGCTCTCGGGCATGGACGTGACAAGGGCGAGGGCGGTGTCGATAGAGGTCGGAATGCAGAATTCGGGACTCGCTGTCGCGCTGGCGAACCTCCACCTGAGCCCGCTCGCCGCCCTTCCGGCCGCTATATTCAGCGTATGGCACAACATATCGGGCTCCGCCGTCGCATGGTGGTGGAGGAGGCATACGAAGTGATGAGCCGGGGAGCGGGCGGATGAACGGAAACAATACGGTCATAAAAGGAAAAGAGAAGTTCCCCATTTCGGGTTATCTGTTTCTCGTCGGGACCGCCCTCTTCACCGCGCTTTCCTACGCCTTCGGCAGGGCCGCCGACAGGACGATCGACGGGGCGACTACCATGCTCATCTGGTTCTTCGGCGCCTTCCTCTGCTCCATCGCGGTGGTGATAGCAGTCCCTTCGCAGAGGGCGGACTTCAGGAGCCTCGGGAAATACAGGAAGATCTTCATCCTGAGCTCCATACTCACCTCCGTGAGCGCGGTGCTCTGGATATTGTCGATAAGGACGATAGGGATACCCCTTACATCGTTCCTTATGAAATCGCAGACGCTTTTCTCCCTCCTCCTCGGGATGGTTTTCCTCGGCGAGAGGCTCAACAAATGGGAGAGCGTCGGAATCGTCATCACGGTGACGGGCGGGATAATAGTCGCGTACCAGAGGGAATTCTCCCTCCTCGTGGGCACGTTCACCGCCATAGGCGCGGCGCTATGTTATTCGACCCTGTCGTTCCTCGTGAAGAAGATAGGCCAGGACTTGAACATGCACACGGTCGCGAACCTGAGGGCGCTCGGGGTATCGGTATTCCTCTTCCTCTACCTCATCGCGACGGGGACCTTCCACATGCCGAGGCCGATTGACATCATGTACATGGCCCTCGGCGGTATAACCGGGGCTTATATAGCGAAGGCGTGCCAGTTCCAGGCGATAAAGCTGATAGACGTTTCACGCACGACAGCGGTCCTCCCGCTCGAATCCATATTCGTCGTGCTCCTTTCCTATTTCCTGTTCGACGAGATACCGTCCCTGATCAAGCTCATCGGGGGAGCGGGGATCATAACGGGTGTTATATTCCTAGTGATATTCAGGGGGGAGAAGCCCGAGGACCTGGGCGAGGGGGAGTAAGCGGCGACTCGCCGCTGACAATCGGGCGTATAGCCCGTTCATACTTCGATCCTTCGACTTCGCTCGGGACAGGCTTCCGGCTTCGCCAAGGCTACTCCGGACAGGCAGGACGAACGGATTTGTCTTACCGTTGGTTTAATCGGAAGTGGTAGGGTAGGATCGTAAAACACACTATGTGTGTGCGCTACACCATACGCAGGCGTATGAGGCTTATGAACGCGTAAGCGCCGCAGCCGAAAATGAATATGCCCGTCACCTTGTTCACGATGACCAGGCCCCTTTCCGTGAGCCTGCCCCTTAGATGAGATATGACGTAGCAGAGTATAGTCCAGAGGACGGCGCATCCCGTAAAAATGCCCGCCACGAGAAGCGCAGCGGTCCTGTAATAATCCGCGGGCCTGTGTATCCCGATTATGGCGAAGAGCGCGAGGATGGAGAGTATGACCATAGGGTTCGAGAGCGTGAGAAGGAATGCCGAGCCGAACGTTCCGAAATGGCTCCTCGAGGCCTTGTTCTCCGAATACGGCGAGGGCTTCGAGAAATAGACTCTGATGCCGAATACGAAGAGGATTATCCCTCCTATCGCGTATACCCACGCCTCCCTCTGCATGAGCATCTCCGATATGAACGTGAGTCCGAACGCGACTATGGCGGCATAAACGGCGTCGCCTGCTGCGGAGCCCAGCCCCGATACTATCCCCGACTTCCTGCCTTCGTTGATAGTGCGCTGTACGACGAGCGCGCCCACGGGCCCTATCGGGGCAGTTATGACGATACCGACTATTATTCCCTTAATGAAGATGTTTAAATCCATACCTGAAACTCAGGTAACACTATACCCGAAGAGAAATAATTTCCGCAAGCGGAAGATACGATTGGGAAAAATGCTTTTCTGAAAGTAATAATCAATATTAATTAGATTTAATCAGCTCGAATAACGCCGGGCCGCGGAATGACCCGGGGGTGGAATCTCGAGCCGGACGGCGGTAAGCCCCGGCCGTCACGAGTCCGCGACTATCTCCGTAAGGAATTCCGGAGGAAACGACTCGCCCCATTTCTCTATCAATAACCTCGACAGGCGTTTCCTTATCTCGGGCCCCGTTTTCAGGCGGAGGCATTCCCCGGCGATCTCCCTCGATTCCTTCTCCGTTATGGTGTTGAGGAGCTTCTTCACCTTGGGTATGGAGTGAGTGTTCATGCTGAGCTCGTCGACCCCCATCCCCACGAGGAGCGGCACGCACGGGAGCTGGCTCGCCATCTCTCCGCAGACGCTCACGGGTATGCCCTTCGAGTGCGCCGCGTCGATGACACCCTTGATGAGCCTGAGCACAGCCGGGTGGAACGGCGTGTAGAGATAGGAGACGTGCTCGTTCACCCTGTCCACGGCAAGGGTGTACTGTATCAGGTCGTTAGTGCCGATACTGAGGAAATCGACCTCCTCCGATATATCCGAAGCCATTATCGCAGCGGACGGGGTTTCGATCATTACTCCGATCAGCCAGGAACCTTCGCGCCCGAGCTCGGCAGCGATCCCGGAGATTATGAGCTTCGTCTCCGCTATCTCGGCCATGTCCGAGACCATCGGTATCAGTATCCTGACCTTCCTGTCCGCCGCGGCCCTCAATATCGCCCTTATCTGCGTCCTGAAAGTGGGCTCGTCACGGAGGGAGAACCTAATGCCCCGGAGGCCGAGCGCGGGGTTGAGCCTCTGTGAAGGCTCCATGCCCGGAGGGAATTTGTCGCCGCCTATGTCGAGCGTCCTTATCGTAACGAGAGGAGAACGGAGCGCCGAGACGACCTTCCTGTAATTCTCGTACTGCTCCTCCTCGTCCGGAAAATAGTCGGACTTCGTGAAAAGGAACTCGGTCCGGTACATGCCTATGCCCTCGGCGCCGTAGCAGACCGTGTGTTCGAGCTCTTCGATTATCTCTATGTTTGCGTTTACCTTTATTTCCCTGCCGTCGAGCGTCCTTCCGGGGAGCTTCGCGTACTCCAGCAGCTTCTTCTCGAGCGCGATTTGGCTCGACTTACGCTGCCTGAACTCCTCCTGCTCGCCGGGTGCCGGGTCGAGAACGACGACACCCCTGAACCCGTCTATGTATATCGTGTCACCGGGGCTCGCCCTGAGCGTAATATCCTCGAGGCCCATTACGGTGGGTATCCCCAGCGACTTCGCCACTATCGCGCTGTGGGAGGTGGAAGCGCCCGTATCAGTGGCGATCCCGATGGCGTGGTGCTTCGCGAACGCGACCACGTCCACGGCCGATATATCGTGCGCCACCAATATGGAATCGTGCCCGAGGTCCGGTATTTCTTCCGCTATGCCGTGGAGGTTCCGGAGTATCCTCTCGCCCATGTAATAGATGTCGGCGAGCCTTTCCTTAATGTAAAGGTCCTCGACCTTTCTGAAAGCCTCGCTCTTCCTGGATAGGATGTGGTTTACGGCCCATTCGGCGTTTACGCGCTCGGTCTCTATAAACCTGAGCACCTCGTCCGAAAAAAGCTCGTCTTCGAGCATCATGATGTTGATATTGAGTATCTGGAGGTGCTCTCCGCCCTCGAGAGGCTCGAGCTTGTCCTTGATGGAAAGAAGCTGGTCTTTCGACCGCCTGACTGACTGGAGGAAGCGCACCTTTTCCGCTTGTATGAGGCTCTCATCGATCTGCGTCCTCTCGACGATCATCCTCGAGCGGTCGAGCAGTACGACCCTGCCGAGGGCTATCCCGGTGGATATGGGGATGCCTTTTCTTTCGACCCTCATACGCCCTCACCGAATCCGCTCTCTATAAGCTCTTCGATCTCGGCCATCGCTCCACCGGCATTCTCGCCTTTCGTAATCACCTTTATATCGCTCCCTTTGGCGGCCGCGAGGGACAGCACTCCCAGAATGCTCTTCCCGTCTACCTCGTAGCCGTTCTTTACGAGCTTCACGTCACATGCGAACCTGCTCGACAGTCTAACGAAAACAGCCGCTGCGCGCGCATGGAGACCCAGTTTATTCTTTATGGTGAAGACCTTGACTATTTCCGATTCAGGCAACGTCCGATAACCTCAAGCGATATGTGAATTAACTTCTGCTGTATGCGGTCGAGCATGGGAACGAATCGTCATACCCGCTAATTATAAGTTTTAGCGCCGGATTTTTCAATTGCCGCTGTCGGAGTGAAGAGAGCCCTGTCCACGCCCCCGTTCAGCTCGACGTCCGGTTCGTATACAATTCTAATCGAAAGCCCGCCGGTCTCAAAATCGATCTTCCTGGGGAAATAATGCCCGTCGACGAGCCCGTCGAAATATTCATAGTTGAGGCTCGCCCGCTCGCCGTTACCCAGCGGGAACTCCGCCCTCTCGACCCTGAAATTGGCGCTGTTGACCCACATGGCGTTCACGCCGCCCGGGTTACCGTCCCCACTCCAGGCGAGCTTTATAAGTCCCGAATCCGCCGAGACCGCCGGCTTTTCCTCCGACTCGTAAATTCTGTACGGGAGACGTCCCATGACCAGGCGCACGAGGCTTTCGGCGGTTATCCGGATATCGAGACCCGGATAGACGTAGGAGAGGTCGAATTCCTCCCCGGCGTCATATACGCCCCTTTCAGCCGAGGATATGATATATATCTGTTTCCCGTCCGAGGAAATGAACCCTACCGTGCTGCCGAACGGGTTCAATGCCTCGAGGCGGAGCAGGTTGGGACTCTCCGCGATTGTGACCTGAGTGTACGAGACCTTGTCGGACGCCGTCTCTATCCTGACCCTCGCAAGCCCCTTTACCGACCGTACGCCGCCCTCGTAGAGCTCGACCTT
>JAHKKQ010000133.1 GCA_020027805.1 Candidatus Dadabacteria bacterium | reverse complement strand
GCCGAGAAGCCGCAGTCGAAGGAAGAAATGGGCGGCGGAGGCGGCGGAGGCGGAATGGGGGGCATGCACCCCGGAATGGGCGGCATGATGTAATCCATAGTCCAAAGAAGAATAAAAGAATATAAAACTCAGAGGCGGACTGCCCACAATGGACAGCCCGCCTTTTTTATATCGTTTGTGACTTTTTAAAAAACACGTTTTGTGGTTACAATTTAACTTTCAGAAGCCATGCCGGACACGCCTCATTATATAAACCACAGAAAAAGACTCAGGGAGAGGTTCCGCAAGTCAGGGGCCGACGGAATGCATGACTATGAGCTCCTGGAGCTCCTCCTCACATTCTCGATTCCCCGAAGGGACGTTAAGCCCGTAGCCAAAAAACTTATCAGCGAGTTCGGCGGGCTTTCCGGGGTCCTCGACGCGGATCAGAAAAAGCTCGAGGAATTACAGGGCGTCGGATCGATGTCGGCTGCCCTGATACGTCTGGTAAAGGAGCTCTACAACACATACCTCGCCGAGAACATGAAAAGGGGGGACGTTCTTTCCTCGCCCGAAACGGTTCTGAAATTCGTCCGGGTCAGGCTCTCCGGGATGACGAATGAGGCCTTCATGGTGATATATATGAATGTAAAGAACGAGGTGATCGACTATTCCATACTCCACGAAGGCACTATCGATAATGTAGCCGTTTACCCGAGGCGTATAATCGAATCCGCCCTGTCCCGGCACGCTTCAGGGGTCATACTCGTCCATAACCACCCGAGCGGAAACCCGATGCCGTCGAGAGAGGACAAGGCCCTCACGAGAGACATAGCGGACGCCGCTATCACGCTCGACATAAGGGTCCTCGACCACATAATCGTCGGGAAGGACGGTTACTTCAGTTTCCTGGAGCACGACCTGCTGTCAGCCGCAAAAACGTAGTCCGCGCTCATGCAGCAGATCACGCACGTACGGCTATATTCAGCATTATTCGGTTATCGGGTAAGTTTTAATTGATGGAACGAGACATGGATATCTTAAAGCCCGATACCGTCCGCCGTAACAATACGCCGCATAAAAAGGCGTTCCGCCTTTCCGTATTCACCGTCATATACAATCTTCTCGAGGGAGTCGTATCCGTAGCCGCGGGGTCGGTTTCAGGGAGCATTGCGCTTGTCGGATTCGGTCTCGACAGTTTCGTGGAATCACTTTCGGGGGGAATAATGATCTGGCGCTTCCGCGGGCTCGGGATTCATTCTCACGAAGAGGAAGAAAGGATAGAGGCAAAAGCCGCAAAACTCATAGCTTATACCTTTTTTATACTGGGCGTCTATGTTCTCTATGAGTCCTTGAAGAAGCTTATCCTGCAGGAAGCGCCCGAGCCGAGCATCCTCGGGATCATAATAGCGGTCGTCTCGCTCGTGGTCATGCCGGTCTTGTTCTTTATGAAGTTTAGAATAGGGAAGTCTATAGGCAGCAGGAGCCTTGTCGCCGATTCAAAGCAGACGCTCGTTTGCTGTTACTTGTCCGTAGCGCTTCTCGCGGGGCTCGGTCTAAACTACCTGTTCGGGATATGGTGGGCCGACCCCGCGGCAGGAATGGTTATAGTGGTATTTCTAATGAGGGAAGGTTATGAGGTCTTGAGGGAAGGGAAGGCCGGCTGCTGCGGGACGTGATCGGGCTTACGTGACTCTAGTGATCATTCAGCCCTTTAATATTCATCCTTTGAAAATGACACACACACTATGTATATTTAGAACCTGCGAAAAATGTTCAATTTCGTTACCGAATAAAAATTACAATAAGGGATTAGGATGAAGGATAAAAATACGGATAACCCCGGGAAAGGACAATCGAGCTCGATCAGCATTCTCAGGTTCGTGCTGACGTACGTGCTTCTCATGGGAGCGTTCTTTCTGCTTCTGGGACTTAAGCCCGTACAGGACGTAGTGGACATCAACGGCGGATATTCAAACGCCATAGTATATGTGACGGCGAAGATACTGGGCCTGATAGGAGTGACTTCCACGGTTCAGGGCTCCGTTATACACCTTCCTTCGATCTCGCTCGACGTCGAGTTCGGATGTAACGGGCTCGAAGCGGTTATGATATACTCGGTCGCGGTCCTGACGTTTCCGGCTTCATGGAAAAACAGACTGCTGGGCATTGTGGCGGGTTTTCTTGTCATTCAGGTATTGAATCTGATAAGGATCGTGGCGCTCGCCTATGCCGGCGTGTATCACAAGGATCTGTTCGATTTAATACACCTGTATGTAGCGCAGGGTGTAATGATTGCGGTAGCGCTTGCGACTTTCGTGCTTTACCTAACGTACCTGAACCATGGACAAGGAAAACAAGAAGCCGTTATTTAGGTCCGTCCTCCTTAAGGCTTCACTCATATTCGTAGTCTCTTATATTATTTTTCTCCTCGTCTGGCTGGGCGTTAAAGGCTATTACGGGTTGGCGATTACGACGATAGCCTCGTATGCGATCACCTTATTCAAAGATGTGGATATAGTATCTATCCTCAGGCAGGGCGATATAGTCTCGGTCGGATTCATCCCCCAGAAGTTCGGCGTGGCTATATTAAAGACGACCATAGACGTTCCGATTTCGAATTACACATTCAACGCCCCGCTCACGTTCGCTATCATGGCCGCTTTTTATCCATTTTTAAAAAGGAAGTGGATATACCTGGAGGCGCTTTTGATCCTGGTTGCGGTTCATTTTCTATTCGTATTCTCGCTCGAGGGGGAAAAGCTCTCTGGCGCACTGGAAACACAGGGTTACGCAAAAGGCGGGACTGCTTCTCAGATATTCTGGGAATTCCTCTGGGGTTTTATTAACAATATGGTCGTCAGGTTCGAGCCCTTTTTGATAGGTGCTTATCTTTTCTTCTTCAGGAACCGGAAGCCGTCCGTGAAAACCGTACAGCAGAAAAAAGCGAAGAAATGAAATTTTCTCATAGAAAAGCCTGTCTTTCCGAGAAGCCTGATATTACTCTGCTGAACAGAACCCCCATATAATAAGTCACGTAGATAAGCACGATTCCCAGAATAAAAGAAATCAAGACCCCCGCAATATCCCCGGCGCCGTACTGTCCGCCCGAAAAGAAGAGCTCATCCGAAAGCTTGAACATGTCGTCACTCCTGAAGCGGTTAATATCGAGCGAGGGCGAAAACAGCGCCGCAATCCGGGAGACGATTATCGACCCCATCTCGTAATAATCACCGCTGAACGATATGAAAGGCGCGAAGGCTATAGGCAGTGAAATCCCGAGCCTGATGCCCGCTCCGAGTGGGGTCGAGCGCGAGGCTGACCTCAGGAGGGGGACGCCTATGAATACGGTCAGGAGAAAGGGGAAAAAATCGGTCAGTAAATACGTGAGGTCGTTATCCCCCGTGTCGAACCCGGTGAGCTGCCCCGCGTATTCGGAGCCTGAGGAAACGAACGGAAAAATCTTTTGTAATATCGCGCCCCCGTATTTAGGGCTTATCTCAAGCTCGGTCACCGTGCCTCCGCCCAGGACACAGCCGAATGCATGACAAAGCTCGTGAATAGGGACGTATATCCACCAGGTGACGGCGAATATCAGGACGAGCAGGGCGATATTGACAGGGGCCGATTTGCCGATAGCCCTTTCGAGACCTGAAAGAAAGTCCTCAAACGGTAAAAGCAGGATGTATTTTAATTTCTTTAACATTGGCCGGATGTTTCATCTTATCCAAAAATGATAATATTGTAAACGGGCCCCGAATCCTCTAGTTGCGTGTTAAGTTAAATGATGTAATACATTAATTAATACACATAACCTTCAAAAGTCATTGACAAAAATAAATTAAAGTAATAGAATTATTCCAGAGTTTGGAGAAAGGATGTTCTTGTCGAAAGGCCAAACTATTCGAAAGGATAGGGCGCAAAGCCGACGGCCTAAGGGTAAAATAAGCCTATGGCGGCGGGTTGCCGAAGAGATGGAGGATGGGTCGTTCGTAAATTCCGCTCTTCTATTTAGAGAATCAGGCAGTCCCGTTGTGCCTTTTTGAGAATGTGCTGTCCGGAGTCTCGCGTGAGAAGAGCAGACTGCAAGGTACTCAATATCGGTAACCGCCTGATATGGGTCTTTTTAACACTGCCCCTGCTTATCTTGTTACCTTCCGAAAATACCGCCGCGAATTCGTATTATTATAAAAAAGATACAAACGGCGTGGTTTATTACACGAATATAGACCCGAAAAGCAGCGGATATAAAAAGATCGGCAGTCCCTGGGGCACGTTCCGCGGCACACCGAAGAGCCAGAGGGGATACCTCAACAAATACAAGTATTCCGATAAATTCGACGAGCATATTAACAGCACCGCCGGGTGGTACGGAATAGACCCCCTTCTCATAAAAGCTATGATAAAGGTGGAGTCTAATTTCAATCCCGAAGCGGTTTCACCGCAGGGGGCGATGGGTGTGATGCAGCTGATGCCGGCGACCGCGGAGCGTATCGGGGTCTCCGACCCGTTTGATCCGGTCGAAAACATCGAGGGCGGGGTAAAATATTTCAACATGCTTATGACCATGTTCAATAATAATACGACCCTCGCGATAGCCGGGTATAACGCCGGCGAGAACGCAGTCAAAAAGTACGACTATAAAATTCCCCCTTACGAGGAAACGATCGAATACGTGAACAGGGTCTATGCCCATTACGATTATCTGAAAAAGCATCCGATGGAAAGAAATTTCGACTCTATGATCGCCGCCAGAAAGGACGGAGTTAAATCCGCGGGCACAGCCAAGCAATCTTTCCTATACGTCGAGACCCTCGGCACGGGGAGCACGAACAGCGGGCAGACCGGGGCTGTGGATTCCCGGAAGAGGCCGGTGATGACCGTTAAGGCCGAGAAAGTGGACAATGTGCCCGTCGAGACGACCGAGAAGGGAAAAACCTACGTATCCCGGAGTAAACCTGTTACGAACGCGGGCGAGGGCCAATACACGGTCCAGCTGGCTTCGTTCCCCGACCTCCGGATAGCGAAAGAAATGGAGCGGTCACTTAAGTCCAAAACATATCCCGCTTACATCGAAACGGTGGACCTGCCCGGCAAGGGGACCTGGTACAGGGTGAAGGTGGGCGGGTTCACTACGGAAGACGAAGCGAAAAGATACGGCAACGACATTATAACCGCGGAGCCCGACGTTAAATCCATCCTCGTCACTCTCAACTGACCTTTCTATAGTTACCGCATTGCTTGATTCCTGGCCCGATGCCCAACGCGGCTTTACGTGCGTCCGGTTCAACCGTATAAGCGGGAGGCAGCACCGGAGCGCAAGGGCGGGCTTGCCCCTATATACCATATAGACAATATATGAGTTATTCGGTCATTGCCCGTATCCGTACCCTTATTCCCCTCATTTTATTATTGAAATAATTTACCACGGCCGGCCGAATAGCCGTATCTTCCTTGACTATCACAATGCTTTTTTTTAAGATAGTTAGAGAAGGTCTGGCAGTTCGGGCGCCCGCTTATTAAGGAGACAATTTATGAAGCCTATTATAATGGCAATTTTGATAATAGCCGCTTTCGGGTTTTTCTTTTATAACGTATATAACCTTTTCAAATTACTCCGTTTGGGAAAATACGATAACAGGTTCGATAACATCGGCGAGAGAGTGAAGCGCGTGCTCATTTACGTATTCGGCCAAAAAAGGCTCGTCACAAATTATAAATTCGCCGGCATCGAGCACTTCATGATCTTCTGGGGCTTCATGATAATCACGGTCGGCACTATAGAGATACTCGTCGGCGGGGTTTTCCCCGGATTCAAACTGATACCCGGCGGGGCGCATAACGTCTACGAATTCATACTGGACATAGTGCAGACCCTGGTCATCATAGCTATAATAATGGGAATTATTAATAGGGCCACGATCGCAAGGAGGAGGGAGGTGAGCGGTCTCGACGCCGTGGTCATACTGGGGCTCA
>JAHKKQ010000132.1 GCA_020027805.1 Candidatus Dadabacteria bacterium | reverse complement strand
CGGCTTCGGAGGTGAAGAGTTGGGGTGTCGAAAACAACAAAGGCTTTCAGAATTACGGGGTAACGCTTTATGAAGCGCGTAAAGGAACACCCGGCGCGGAAGGGCTGCTCGTTGAGCTTGCGAATGATGACAGGGCTCCGTCCATAGCGAGGGCGACGGCGCTTAAGGAGCTTGAGGGTTACCTCAGTCCTTCTTCTCTAGGTGCTGTGGAGAAAGGGCTTACGAACCCGCGCCGGGTGTTCCTTTACGCGCTTCATAAAGCGTTACCCCGTAATTCTGAAAGCCTTTGTTGTTTTCGACACCCCAACTCTTCACCTCCGAAGCCGAGGAGTCGTATGAAACTGCTATCAAGCTTGAGCCGTCCTTTATCCCGGCTTATGTAAACCTCGCCGACCTCTACAGGATGGAAGGCAGGGATGCCGACGGTGAGACCCTCATCAGGAGTGCTCTTGAAATTTCCCCTGAGAGCGGGGACGCGTACCATGCGCTCGGATTGCTGCTGGTAAGGCAAAATAAGATCCCGGAGGCGATGAACGCGTTGGAGCAATCGGTTAAGCTAAGCCCCGACAACATCCGATACAGCTATGTCTATGCCGTAGCACTCAATGATACCGGGAGAAAATCCGAATCCATAGGTGTACTGGAAGATGTTCATAAACACCGTCCCGCGGACCGGGAGGTCTTGTACGCACTTATCACTTTCAATCGCGAGAACGGAAACATACCTGCCGCAGCGGAATTTGCTGAAAAGCTGATCGAGATATCACCAGAGGACCCCGAAGTTGCCCGAATTTTACTTGAGCTGAAAGAACAGATTAATCGATAAGTGGTGAATAGGGGCAATCTAGAGTCGTGGCCGAAGTCAGTGACAGTTCCTATCCTTTCTAAGCATTTTCTAAGAACTATCCGAAATTCTCGCCACCATTCGGAATCAATGAACCATATGGAATATATGGAAATCGTTTATTAAAGGTGAATTAGAAATATTTTAACGATTCTGGAATGTTACGAATATGCACTTAAGAGGTCTTGAAAACCGGCATCCGCAAGGACTTGGGGGTTCGAATCCCTCGCCCTCCGCCATAGAGAGCAGTCTGTCCGGCCGGGCAACCTATGTATTTTTAATCTTAGGCATAACCGCATGTTATAGCTTGACTTTTCTCGTCTCAGGTAGTTTAATTGAAATTATATCAAAGAGTTAGGGAGGGATGATATGAAAAGGATAGAGGTGAGTATTGCCGCTTTATTTTTTATTGCGCTCTTTGCTTTGAATTCATACGCCGCGCCTAGCCCGGCGCCCCAGCCGCCCCCTGCATGCCAGGGCAAAACGCCGACTATAGTAGGTACGAACGGGAACGACACCCTGAACGGCTCGCTCGGACCCGACGTAATAGTCGGGCTCGGAGGGGACGACCAGATCAAGGGTCTTGACGGGGACGACGTAATTTGCGGCGGCGACGGCGCCGATACGGTTACCGGCGGGGCGGGAGAGGATATATTATACGGAGACGCCGGGAACGACGACCTCAGGGGCGGTAAGGGCAACGACGTAGTTTACGGCGGCGACGGTGATGATTACCTCGAAGGGAACGACGGGGAAGACTTCCTCGACGGTGGAATGGGCACAGACGGCATTGACGGCGGGAAGGATCAGGATAAATGCATAAACTACGAGTCCCATCAGAGATGTAATGTGGATTAACGCTGCCTGATTCGACCGGAAAATTTCTACACCGCCGGTGAGGAATTGATACGGTTCAAGGCTATAATGTATTTCTTGAATTCCCGGTATTGATATATTCTCAAACCAGATGAGCGGAACGCTTTATATCGTTTCAACCCCCATAGGAAACCTCGAAGACATAACACTCCGGGCGCTCAAGGTATTGAAAGAAGCGGACGTCATCGCCTGCGAGGACACGAGGACTACGAGAAAGCTCCTTACCCGGTACGCGATTGAAACACCCCTCGTCAGCTGCCACGAGCACAACGAAATCGAAAAGGCAAAAGAGCTTCTCTCGCTTCTCGAAGGGGGAAAGAGCATAGCGCTCGTTTCTGACGCCGGGACCCCCTGCATTTCGGACCCCGGATACAGGCTCGTCAAGCTGGCGTCGGAGCACGGTATCGAGGTGCTGTCTATACCGGGTCCTTCGGCCTCGCTGTCGGCATTGAGCGTATCCGGCCTGCCGACGTCGAGCTTCGCTTTCTTCGGTTTCCCGCCGAGGACGAAGAAGCATTTGACCGACTATCTCTCGCGTATAAAAAATTATCCGGAAACGCTCGTGTTTTACGAATCCCCCAACAGGGTGACGAAGACACTCCGCGCGATGGCGGAAGTATTCGGAGACCGTAATATTTCTCTCAGCCGGGAGATGACGAAGCTATATGAAGAGACACTCAGGGGCAAGATCCCGGATGTGCTCGAAGCGCTTGGAAAGCGGGATAAGATAAAGGGCGAGGTGACGATAGCGGTTGAGGGGGCATCGGCTGAAATCGGGGAAATCGATCCGGAGAGTATCGACCGGATGCTGGTCCAGCACAAAAAAATCGGCTCGAGCCTTAAGGATGCCGTCAAAATGGTGTCCGGGGAATCCGGGTATTCGAAGAGTAAGACTTACAAGCGTGCTCTCGTAATCTGGGGGCAGCGGTAGATAATTAATAAAACTGTAGGAACGATTTCCTTTCGACATCGCTCGGGATAAGCTCCGCGCGGCAATCTCATCCTTATCATGTCATTTCGAGGCACCGCTGAGAAATCTATCTTTTTGGGTTTTTACTTCCTTCCCCCGAGGCAGGGGGAACAGTTGCAAACAAGCGCGCAACTGGTCGCTCCTTCAGCAAAGTCACTGATGCAAATTAACTTCTGGCTCGACGATGCCTGAGCCAAAACAATATGGATGGGGGTGATAAACCCGTTCGCCCTGAGCCTGTCGAAGGACAGAGTTTTTATCCCCTCTCCCCACAATGTGGGAGAGGGGTAGGGTGAGGGGTTACCTTAACATTCTGTCATTCCCGAGTGTTTTTATCGGGAATCTCATCCTTTTCGTCAGGGTCGGCTTGTTCACTTTTTCCTGTCTATATGCTTTTTCACGAGCCTGTCCTTCTCCACTTCTGAGCCGATCCTTGCCTGCTTCTCGATTTTCTGCTTCTCCCCCGCCGCTTCACCTTGAATCTTTGCCTTGCACTCATCACAGATAGAGGATTCTGACGGCTTCCCGCAAATCATGCACACCTTCTTCTTTTCCTTTTTCTCGGTCATTATGATCGCTCCCTTGTATGATTTTACCGAATACCGTTAACCGGTGATGAAATAATTTTCATTCCCCGCGAAGCAGTCCTAAATACCCGGCCTTCTTTCTTTCCATCCGGCATGCTGCTCGTATGCGTGGGCGACATGGATAACCGAGCCTTCGTCGAAAGGTTTACCCAGCACCTGAATCCCGATCGGCAGTCCGTCCGTGGAAAATCCGCAGGGTATGGATATCCCCGGGAGCCCCGCGATGTTGCACGGTATGGTCAGGACGTCCGATAGATACATCTTTATCGGATCGCCGGTTTTTTCTCCGAACCTGAATGCCACTTCGGGCGCCGTGGGGGCCATGATTACATCGACCTTTTCAAAAGCCTCGTCGAAGTCCCTTTTAATGAGGGTCCTCACCCTCTGGGCCTTCAGGTAATAGGCGTCGTAGTAGCCTGCGGATAGAGCGTACGTACCGAGCATTATCCTTCTTTTTACCTCGTCCCCGAACCCCTCCGCCCTCGTCCTGAAGTACATGTCCCTTAGTGTTCCGGCGTCGGCCGCGCGGAAGCCGTACTTCACGCCGTCGTATCGTGCGAGGTTCGAGCTCGCCTCGGAGGGGGCGATTATGTAGTAAGTCAGGACGGCGTATTCAGTATGGGGCAGGGATATGCCGATTATCTCGCCGCCGAGGTCCCCGACGAGCGCGATCGCCTTTTTCGCGGCCTCTTCGACCTCCTTGTCCATTCCGGGAATGAAGTACTCCCCCGGCACACCCACCTTCACGCCCTTTAAGCCGTCTTTAAGGCTCAGCGTGAAATCGGGCGCGGGGGTATTAACGCACGTCGAGTCCCTCGGGTCGTGCCCCGATATAGCATTCAGTATTAAAGCTGTGTCCTCGACTGTTTTCGTTATGGGGCCCGCCTGGTCGAGTGACGACGCGAACGCTATCATGCCGAACCTGCTTACGCGCCCGTAGGTAGGCTTCATTCCAACGACGCCGCAGAAGGAAGCCGGCTGTCTTATGGAGCCGCCCGTGTCGGTGCCTACGGACCCCAGGCATAGTGAGGCGGCCGTAGCCGCCGCTGACCCGCCGCTCGAGCCGCCGGGGACCCTCTCGATGTCCCACGGGTTCTTCGTCGGGCCGAAATAGGAGGTTTCGGTCGATGAGCCCATTGCGAACTCGTCCATGTTGTTCTTGCCGATTATTACCGCGCCTGCGTCGAGAATCTTTTTCGTGACGGTCGCGTCGTATGGGGGGAAGAAGTTCTCAAGCATCTTCGAGCCGCATGTCGCGGGGACGCCCTTCATGACGAATATGTCTTTCAATCCGAGGGGTATGCCGTGAAGCGGGCCGCGGTATGCGCCCGATGAAATTTCCTCTTCCGCTCTCTTCGCCGCGTCACACGCCTTTTCCGCCATCACCGTGATATAGGAATTGAGCTTCCCGTCGAGCTTCGAGATTCTATCGAGAACCGATTCGGTAAGCTCCTTCGGGGAAATCTCCTTTTTCTTTATAAGCCTGGATGCTTCCCCTATCGATAAAAACGGGAGTTCCATTCAAATCTCTCCTTAGTCTTCAATTACCTGAGGGACGACGAAGAACCCGTCTTGCTCCTCTGGGGCGTTCTCGAGGGCTTCTCCGGCGGTGAGCCAATCCTCTACCGCGTCTTCCCTGAGCGGCGTTGCGAGGTCGAGCACGTGGGATGTCGGATCGACGTCTTTTGTGTCGAGCTCGTTCAACTTTCCGATGTATTTAAGAATATTCCCGAGCTGCTCCGTGAATTTATCGAGCTCTTCCTCTTTGAATTCGAGCCTTGCGAGCTCCGCGACCTTAATGACGTCGTCTCTCGTGATTTTCATTCTATCCTCCCGATAATTCTGTCCCGGCATCGGTATGCGACGAGGAATAATCAAAGATTCAATGCGAGCATAGCTTTTCTGCGAAATCGATTACGTCCGCTTCGAGCTTTACCCCGTTCAGTCTGTTTATCTCCTGTACGCCCGTGGGGCTCGTCGTATTTATCTCGGTAATATACCCCCCGATGACGTCCAGGCCGACGAAGTAGAGGCCGTCATTCCTGAGCCTGGGTGAGAGGGCTTTGCAGATATTCAAATCCCTATCGGTAAGCTCCGACTTGGCCGGGCTCCCTCCCGAATGGAAGTTGCACCTGAATTCTCCGCCCGGCTTCGGCACCCTCAGCACCGCGCCGAGGGGCTCTCCGTTAAGGAGTATAATCCTCTTGTCTCCCTCGCTCACTTCCTTGATGAACTTCTGCGCGAGCACGTACTGTTTTCCGAAGCTGGTTATGGTCTCTAGTATCACGTTCGAGTTCCTGTCTCCCTCACGGACATAGAAAACCCCTTCGCCCCCGTGGCCGTCAAGGGGCTTCACGACTATCTCCCCCCCTGCCTCGGTCAGGAATTTGTTGAGCTGCGATATGTCCTTCGTTACGACCGAGCTCGGTATCCATTCGGGGAAGTAGAGCGTGTAAAGCTTCTCGTTCGACTCCCTTATGCCCCTCGGGTTATTTATCACCTTCGTTTTGCCCGGGTCTATGAGGCTTAGTATATAAGTCGCGTATATGTAGTCCTGATTGAACGGCGGGTCTTTCCGCATCCATACCGCATCGAATGTCTCCATCTCGACCGTTTCGCTCCCGCCGAGCTTATAGTAGTCAGCGCCTCTTTTAAGGGTTATCCGGGCGGCGCTGCCGAAGACCTTCGCATTTTTTACGAAGAGGTCTTTAAGCTCGAGGTAAAGGACCTCGTGCCCCCTCGCCTGGGCTTCGAGCATCAGGACAAAGGTCGTATCCTTCTGCGTGTTTATAGTTCCCACCGGGTCCATGACGAAAGCCATTCTGAGCTTCATTTCATATATCCTCAAGGTCTTGGATGATGCCGTTTGATTCTACCGAATTTTATTGTTGCGGACAAATACAGACGGTGCGGCGGGCGTCAAAAATTAGTTAATTCCCGATGACGGTTCATGTATACTTTCAAACTGAATTGTCGTGGTTGGCATTTCCGTACCGGACGACTAGCATGGATAAACACGCTCCCACACCCGACGAAA
>JAHKKQ010000131.1 GCA_020027805.1 Candidatus Dadabacteria bacterium | reverse complement strand
AGCAGGACGAACGGATGAGATTGCCGCGTCGCTTCGCTCCTCGCAAAGACAATATAAGCCTGTCATCGCGAGGCTCCGAAGCCTTGCGCGAAGGAGCCGTGGCGATCTCGATTTAATCATGAGATTGCCGCGCTTCGTTTCTTTATTTGGCCTTTGTGATTTATGTGCGTTAATGAAAGTACTTATTTGCAATCAGCAGAGGGCATCCGATTCCTCCCTCGGTCGAAATCGTTGCTCGCAATGACAACAAATGAGTTCTCTCCCGCTGGTCGAAATGACATAATATTCAACCCCCCTCACCCTTCCTATTGTGGCTTAGGAAGCATTGAGCCATAATTAAGCACTTTTTCTGCCTTCGCTGTAAGACCGACCAATTCCTCGCTTGCTCGGAATTGTTTCCCACGCTGGGGAGAGGGGAATAATGCGGCAAAGAGTTGCATCATATCTCCCTCATCTCCACATTGAATACCTCTCCGAAATGGCGGACGAACGATCGCATGACGGTTCCGAAGTCTATCTCCTCTCCCAGGATGTCCTTTAAAGAGGTAATCATCACGCCTTCGAGTCCGCAGGGGATTATCATCGAGAAATAGCTCAGGTCCGCGTTCACGTTAAACGCGCACCCGTGCATCGTTATGCCATTCCTCACCGAGACCCCTATCGACGCTATCTTTCCCCCGTACGCCCACACCCCGGGGAACTTCTCCATGGTCACGCCCTTCATATCGTAATCCGTGAGCAGGCGGATTATCGTCTCTTCGAGTGCGCGGACATACGCCTTCGCCCCGAGGCCGAAAGCCCGGAGGTCTAAAATCGGATACGCCACAAGCTGTCCCGGGCCGTGGAACGTGACGTCCCCTCCCCTCTCCGTTTTATATATCCCTACGCCCCGCTTTTCCAGCACCTCGGGAGGGAGCATTATATTCCCCCCCTTCCCGAACCTGCCGTCCGTGATGACGGGCTCGTGTTCCAGAAGAAGCAGGAACCCGCCCGCTCCCGGCCCGTCGCGGCGGAGCCTCTCCCTCCGCTCGTTCTGGAGCATAAGGCCATCGGAGTATCCGACGACCCCCCGGTATTCCCAGTTTATTACGCCCTTTATTCCGGAGTCCATTGCGTCTAACATTCTAAACTATCGTGCGCCCCTTTCCACCACACTTGCCTCGCCGGAGGTACTCGCATATACTCACCCTGTATAGGCTCATAGCGCGTTTAAAAATCATTGCTGTGGATGTTAAATAATTCGTGGCTGAAATACTCCTGGGACGCATGTAATTAAGGGAGATTAGTATTTCCCGACATTACGGAATTTACGTTAAAAAAATCGATTGTTTACGCGTCAAAAAACATTTTTGGGCTGCGGTGGAATAAAAATGTTTTAGCGTAAACATGAGATTTTTAGTAAATTCTGTTAGTCGGATGATTTTTGCTTCTTTTCATCAAGGAAAAGAAGAAAAATATATTACTTTTATATGCATTCAGTTGGGACAAGTTTTGTCCTCGAATTACTTACCATATACAATTACACTACGGCTGGCTGCCCCGACATGAAGCAAAAATCCGGTGGAAAATCAGGCGTGCAGGACTTCGCGGGCTACGTCGCCGGAGGCGATCCCGCGCCCGTGCTCGTATTCACGGGAGACCAGTCTTACCTCATCGACAAGGCGGTGCTCGACCTCAGGGAAAAGCTGCTGGGCCCTTCGGGAGACATCAACTACATCGTATTCAGCGGGGAGAGCGCGTCGGGTAAGGAGATCGCCGACAACGCGAGCACATACCCCATGTTCTCTAAGAAGAAGCTCGTAGTCGTGAAGAACGCCGATAAATTACCGGCTAAGGAGCTTTCCGCGCTCGAGCCCTACATATCGTCCCCCTCCCCGTCCGCATGCCTCGTGCTCATATTCTCCGAAGGAAAGAAACCCAAGCTCGGAGGGGGGAAGAACGCGGCCGCGTTCGACTTCTCCCTCGAAAAAGGAAACACAGTCTCAGCCGTGAGGGAGGAGGCGCGGAAGCTCGGATACGATATAACGCGGCCCGGCGCGGACGCGCTCATAGGCCTCGTCGGCGAAGACCTTCAAGAACTGCACAACGAGCTCGTGAAGATCTCGATATACAAGGGCGACAAGAAGACCATAGGACCCGAGGACGTCGAGGCGCTCACGAAGAAGACGAAATTCGCCGACATATATCAGCTCATAAACGCCATATCGCGGAGGGACAAGCGCACTGCCCACAGGGTGCTCGGGGAGCTCGAAGCCGCGGGCGAGGAGCCGCTTTCGATACTCGGGCTCATAACCTGGAGGTTCAGGCTCATATGGAAGGCGAAGGAGCTCCAGGACAGGAAGCTCGGCCAGTCGGAGATGCTGAAGGAGCTGAAGATTTCCCCGGGGCAGTTCTATTACCTGAGCGAGGACCTGAAAAAATTCACGTACGGGGACATCGAGCGGATAATGGGGGCGCTCGCCGAGTGCGACAAGAAGCTCAAGCTGAGCTACGTGCCCAAGAGCTTCGTCCTTACGAAGCTCATCATCGAGCTATGCGCCAAAGGCTGAGGGGATTATTTTAAGCGGTTGCCTGGGCTGTCTTCGCGAGCCGGGATACCCTTTTCGCGAGCCTGCCTGTTTTGCGTGAAGCGGTTTTCTTCTTGATAACGCCCTTCGAAGCGGCCTTCTTCAGCTTCGTTTCCGTTTCCTTAAGGAGGCCTTCCGCGGCCTTCAGATCGTTATTATCGATAAAGGTGGTAATCTTCTTTACCTGGGTCTTCAAGTCCGATTTTACTATGGTGTTCCTGTCCCTTCTCTTCAGGCTCTGACGGTGCTGCTTGATTCCCGATTTAATTCTCTTAGCCATTAATATGTATCCCTCCTGCGGATAATCGGGTTAATTGTGCCGGGTTTAAGCGGTTTGTCAAATGATTCCGGGCGGAATCAGGCATATACACACTCGATTATTTCATTGCGCGGGGGAATTATGGTATATTCCACCTCAATTCATACCCGGAGGCTCAGATGAAATTCTTTCTCGATACCGCGAATCTCGACGAGATCAGGGACGCCGCCAGCTTCGGCGTGCTGGACGGCGTTACGACGAACCCGTCCCTCGTGTCGAAGGAAGGCGAGCAGAAGGGGTTTAAGGACCTGGTGCGCGAGATATGCGAGATCGTCAAAGGCCCCGTGAGCGCCGAAGTCCTCTCCACGGACATAGAGCGCATGATCGACGAGGCCCGGGATTTGGCAGAAATCCACGAGCATGTCGTCGTGAAGATGCCGATGACCGAGGACGGAATCAAGGCTACGAAGATAGTCTCGGACGAGGGCATCAATGTGAACGTGACGCTCATATTCTCCCCTTCCCAGGCGTTGGTCGCGGCCAAGGCCGGGGCCGCCTACGTGAGCCCGTTCGTCGGCAGGCTAGACGACATATCGGAGTTCGGGATGGAGATGGTGGGCGACATAGTGCAGATATTCGACAATTACAATATAAAAACGGAAGTGCTCGTCGCGAGCGTGAGGCATCCGCTCCACGTAGTCGAGGCCGCTAAAATGGGGGCCGACATCGCGACCATGCCCTACAAGGTATTCAAGCAGCTCCTGAAACACCCTCTCACGGATATTGGTTTGGAAAAGTTTTTAGCAGACTGGGGAAAGGGCAAGTAACCCGTAGAGAGCGCACCTTTAATCGTCCCTCCCTTTAACAGCGGCAATCAGGAATTCCTTATTACCCTCCGCCCCTTCAATCGGCGAGGGGATAACCCCGAGAACACCGACCCCAAGACTCTTAACGAATTCAGTAATTTTATCGACGACTTCCCTGTGCTTCGCCTCGTCCCTCACTATGCCGCCCTTCCCCACTTCGCCCTTCCCGACCTCGAACTGCGGCTTGATGAGCGCGATTAGCACGCCGCCCGGCTTTAGCAGCGCGAGCGCCGGGGGGATGATCATCGTGAGCGAGATAAAAGAGACGTCGATTACTAGAATGCCCGCGGGCTCGCCTGTGTCTTCGGCCCTTATGTAGCGCGCGTTCAGTTTCTCCCTGACTATGACGCGGGGGTCTTGTCTAAGCTTCCAGTCGAGCTGGCCGTATCCGACGTCTATCGCGTAAACCTTCACGGCCCCGGATTTGAGCAGGCAGTCCGTGAATCCGCCCGTGGAAGAGCCTATATCGACCGCAACTTGTCCCGCCGGGTCTATGCCGAATGAGCTTAGAGCCGCTTCGAGCTTTAGCCCGCCCCGGCTCGCGTACTTGAGAGACGTGTCCCTGACCTCGACCCCGGAGCCTTCCTTTACGAGTGCGCCCGCCTTGTCGGTCTTCACGCCGTCCACGTAAACGCACCCCGCCATGATCAGGGCGCGCGCCTTCGTCCTCGTCTCCGCAAGCCCCCTCTCGACGAGCACCATATCGAGCCTCTTCTTGAGAGGCGGGCGGTTGTCTTTCGTTTTCATCAGTGGTTTCTCGAGCCCAGGTAGAGCGCGATCTGCCTTAGCGCCCCGGCCCTGTGGTCGAACCCTTCGAGCATACCGACCGCTTTACGAGTCAGCTCCGAGGCTATCCTTTTCGATTCATCTATTCCGGCGAGGCCGGGGTATGTGGACTTTCCGCGCCTCTCGTCGTTCCCCCTCTCTTTCCCGAGGTTCCCCTCCCCCTCTATGTCCAGTATGTCGTCTGTTATCTGAAACGCGAGTCCTGCGGCATCGGCGTAAGAGGCGAGCTTCTGGATCTGATATTCATCGGCCCCGCCTATCCGCGCCCCGGAAGTGACCGATACCCTTATCATCGCGCCCGTCTTGAGCGCGTGCATACGCTCGACCTCGGGGAGGGTGACGCCCTTAGTCCCGGTGAGGGCCAGGTCTATGGCCTGCCCTTCTATCATCCCGCGGGAGCCGGCAGACTCCGCTATGTCGCTCACTATTTCGCAGATCACACGCTCGCTTACGCCCCTCCTGATCCCTTCAGCGACGAGCATGCCGAAGGCGTCCGTCAGGAGCGCGTCCCCCGCGAGTATGGCCGTCGATTCCCCGAAGACCCTGTGGTTTGTGGGCACGCCCCTCCTGAGCGCGTCGTCGTCCATAGAGGGCAGGTCGTCGTGTATGAGCGAGTACGTGTGTATCATCTCTATCGCGCACGCTGCGGGCATGACCTTTTCGGGGTCGGCCCCCACGGCCTCGCCCGCGGCGAGCGCGAGTATCGGGCGGAGCCTCTTTCCCCCGGCAAGCACGCTGTAACGCATGGATTCTAGGAGCCTCGCCGGGCTTTTGCTCCCGTCCGCGAGCAGCGCTTCAAGCTCCCTGTCCACGAGCGCCTTCTTTACGCTGAGATAATCTTCAATATCGAATGCCATCGGGTATCAGCTCTCGGGCTCGAAATCCTCGAAAGCGGTCTCCCCGTCCTTCTCCACGAGTATCTCGACTTTCTTCCTGATCTCGTTCAATTTTTTATGGGAAAAGGAGATGAGCTCCGTCCCTTCCTGAAAGAGCTTTATAGAGTCTTCGAGCGGGAGGTTGCCGCTCTCGAGCTTCTTTATTATTTCTTTCAGCTCGACGAGCGCGTCCTCGAACTTCATTTTGGATTTCATAAGGAGGTATTTTATCCCCGAAGCTGACCCCGCACAAGGCGGCATGCCGCCATTCCGGCTCCGGGAGCAGAGGTATTACCGTCTCTCGGGGCGTATCCGCGACCCCGTTAAATCCTCCACGAGGCCTTCGCGTAATCCGGCTTTAACCTGGTGATGACGCCTCCCGTCATCGCAACTGTATAGTACGTGAGCATGATGCCCAAGGCGACCGGGGTCTGCCATACGGGAAGATCGACCTTTTTTCCGTTAGTAATGATTTTCATAAGATTGTCGATAAATTTCTTGAAATAATATCCTCTTAGCAATGCCGGAGACCCGGGTCGTTCGCTCAACACAGTGTCGCGGCCCTCGGCGAGCGCCCTTATAAAAAAGTGACGGATTCCGTTCGGCGCTGGGTGCGATACCTGGGCGGCGGTATTAATCCATATCGGCACCCCTTCGCGCTCCAACTCTCTCGAGAGCATCACGCATGATTTCCGTGTGACTCCCTCAGGCATGTCGGGAAAGGGATGTTTCATTATCACCTCTTTCCGGAACGCGACGTTGTTCG
>JAHKKQ010000024.1 GCA_020027805.1 Candidatus Dadabacteria bacterium | reverse complement strand
CCCCTTCTAATTGCCGATTCTATTCTCTCATCCGTCCACCCCGGGTCTGAAGTCAGCACGAACTCCGCGAGCTCGACCGGTTTTTCCACCCTTATGCACCCGTGGCTGAAATTCCTCTGGGACCTCTGGAAATATCCCCTGTTCGGGGTATCGTGGAGGTATACCGAGTGCTTGTTTGGGAAAAGGAATTTCACCCTGCCGAGCGGGTTGGATGGACCCGGGTTCTGACGGAGTCTGTAATTACCGGTAAGCACTTTGGACAGATATTCTTCCTTGGCTGAGGCTATTTCGGTTTCGTCCACGCTTTCCGTCTGCTCCATTTCGAGTCCCACGGCCTCTATGTTCCTGTTAGCCATGTATTCGGGGTCGGACTTAATCAGCGGCGCTATGTCGTCCTTGAAAATGCTGGGCGGAATATTCCAATAAGGGTTGAAAACGATGTGAGTCATCTGCTCGCTGAAAATAGGCGTGTTCCACTTGGGCTTACCCACCACGATTCTCATGCTTACGGCGTCTTTATTGTTTTCAACGGCATAGAGGTGGTAGTTAGCTATGTTGACGAGCACGAATTTCGTTCCGAGGCTCCTCGGCAATATGCGCCAGCGCTCGAGCGTCAGCTCAATCTGATTCACGCGCTCTGCAGCCGGAACGTTCAGCGATTCGATAGTCGAATCCCCGGCGACTCCGTCCAGGTATAGTCCGTTCGTTTCCTGATATTTCCTCACCGCCTGCTCGAGCGTCTCATCGAAGACGTCGCCCCCCGCAGCGGAGCCGTCGAGCTCTCCTGTCACGGCCAGCCTTTCTTTAAGCGCGGTGACTCTCTCGCCTCTCGATCCTTTCCTCAATTTCGGGCCCGCGGGTATGGGTTTCCATCCGCCTTCGGCTTCGTATTCTCTATAATCGACGAGAACGTTTTTCAGTCTGCCGTAAACCGGATAATCCGGAAGCAGGCTGCTGAGCGTTTCGTCGACCTTGTTTTCGTTTACCGCCGCGACCAGCAGCCCGTTAAGGTCTACGGGTTTCTCCCCGTATACGAGCTCGAGGTCGATTTGTTCGGGGTTTATTTGTCCGTAAAGAAGGTTGCTCGCATATTTAAGGAACGAGTTCGAGAGCAGGATGTCGAGCTCCGCAAGTAATTCGGGAGTGGGTAATTTCCCCGACCCGCTTAACGCCTTTATTCTCGAAAGTGTGTAATCGATCTCTTTCAGATTGTAGTTATCGGGGTTAAGGCCTTCCTTGTAGCTGTTTTGAACGGCCTCTACCATATCACCGCACTCGGGCTTCGGCCCCTTGTCCCCCACCCAGATCGGCTGGTAATTAAGGTTTCGGTACAGGGCAGGTAACGAGCCGGATAATTTTACGCTGTCATTGTTGATGACGATGGATTTTGGGGTCTCCGGGTTGTCCACTCTCTGTCTTATGATGCCGCTTACAAGACTGAGCAGCGTATCGGGGGACTGGGGAGAGGAAACGCCTGTATTGTTAGACGTCTTTTCCTGCCCCGGCTGGATGCAGCCCGCCGCAATTGCTCCCGACAATGCGAGCGCAACCAAGACTGCCGTCAGTCTTTTTCCTCTGAATAACGCCATATTCTTCATTTCCGATTATCAGATTTGAGCCGAATTAGTGTTCGGCCCGTTTTACATAACCCCGACCCGATCAAGAATAGCTGAAATTTCAGTACATGTGAATAAAATTTCAGTTAATTCGGTACTTTTATTATAATGCCAAACTTATATATTGGCTATCCCGAATAGTATTAATTTAAACCGGTATTTACAATATCCTGGTATCCTGAGTAAGGCGTAAGTTCCGGAAGAGATAGCGTTTTATTTTGCGGGTAGTGGTTTTAGGGAACTCTTCGAGTCTGAGCGCGAAGTGCCTGACCTTCTTGTATGCCTCGAGCTCCCCGTTTGTCTTTCTGACTTCGCTCCTTATCAGCTCCCATAAATTTTCCGGCGTGATTTGCTCACCCGTCTGCTCGAGCTTTTTTTGGGCTTCCTCCATCTGCGGGTATATGAGAGCCTGTATATCGACGTCGTCCGGACTAAAAACGAGGGCTTCTTCTATGAGCGGGGATTTCATTAGCTTCTCCTCTATTTCTTCGGGAAATACATTTTTTCCTCCCCTCGTGACTATTACGAATTTCTTCCTTCCTGTTATATACAGGTATCCGTCCTCGTCGAAATAACCTATGTCGCCCGTGAGCAGCCACCCGTCCCGGGTTATAGTCTCGTCCGTAGCCGATTTGTTTTTGTAATACCCGATCATGATATTGGGCCCTTTAGCGGCAATCTCTCCGTTCCCCTCGCTGTCTATGTCCCTTATTTCGACGTCGTTGCTCGGTATCACCATCCCGATGCTTCCGGGCCTGGGGTCAGAGGGCGGGTTTACCGTTATGAGAGGGGAGGCTTCCGACAGGCCGTAGCCCTCGATTACCTCGAGCCCGTAATCAAAAAGCCCTGAAGATACCCAGCCGGGCAGCGCCGCGCCTCCGGACACGATAAGCCTTATATCGTCCAGGCCGAGGCTCTGTCTGATCTTTCTTTTTATCAAGCCGCTGGGCATTACGTTCGACAGGAATCCCTTTATCCCCTTTTGACCGGACACCTCTTTATGGATTCTCAGATAAAGCTTTTCAAGTATGAGCGGCGCGCAGAGCCAGACGGTCGGTTTGGCGAGCTTCATGTCCTGGAGGAGGTCCCTCGGCTTTAACCCCCTCCCGTAAAAGACGCTCATCCCGCTGCCGAAAGTGGCGATAAGCCCCCCCGTGCATTCATACGAATGGTGCACGGGCAGTATGGAAAACGCCCTGTCCCGGGGGCCGTAGTTTATCGTTCTGTGTACATCGTCGACGTTCGACGTTATGTTCCGGTGGCTGAGCATTACGCCTTTAGGGTCTCCCGTGGTCCCCGAGGTGAAGAGGATTTCGAGGAGGCTGTCCGGGTCGACGTTCTCCGCAGCCTGCCCCGACGCGTATCTGCCGCAGATGTCCTCGATATTGTCCATAGGGATGATATTCGTCATGTCCTTTAAATCCGGTGCAATTGAAAGGATGGCGTTATAGAATGAGCCCGAAACGATAACCGCTTTTGCGGACGAGAAAGACAATATGAATTTGTGGCTGTCGGGAGCGGCGCGCGCGTCGAGCGGAATCGCGACTGCCCCTATCCAGGAAACGGCGAAAAGCGATATGCCCCACTCGGGCCTGTTCTCCCCGAGTATAGCCACGTGGTCCCCTTTCCCGATGCCGAGCTCTTTCATGTATCTCGCAAATTTCTTTACGTATTCCATCACCCTTCCGTATGTGAGCTCATACAGGGTGTTTCCTCTCGGAGTGCGGTAGGCAATGTTATCCGGATACCTGTCCGTGCTGAATTCGATAAGCCCGGGAAGCGTGGATATCCCCAGGCTCTCCCTGAAGGTCGGGATTTTCTTTAAAGGCTTTGAAAATTTCTTCTTGAGGTTTTGCTCGATTTTTTTACTCCCTGCCTCAATTTTACTTTGAAATGGGTGTTGCGTACAAATAGCGGTGCGCTTGCAGAATCACTTTCTGAATATGAAATAAGCCCCCGCGGCAAGAAGCGCGAAGCCCAGTATGTAGTTCCACCTCATCTGCTCGTTCGGATAGAGCACGCTGAAAATGGAAAATACGCTCAGCGAAATAACCTCCTGGATCGTTTTCAGCTCGACTGCGGTGAACTGCCCATAGCCCCACCTGTTAGCGGGGACCTGGAATCAGTACTCGGCAAACGCTATGAGCCAGCTTATGATAATGACTTCCCAGAGCGGCAGGTACCTGAACTTCAGATGCCCGTACCAGGCGAAGGTCATGAACATGTTCGAGAAAATCAAAGGCACGATGGTAATCATGAGTAGGGTCTCCTCGAGTAGTGCGTTGGCGGGGCAGGGTGCCCGGCTCCCGTGCTCCCCGGTTTCGGAATATTCAATAACAGTGACAACACACTAGAATCATTCAATAAATCATATAGGGTCTATTGACATTTTGTCAAAACAAGCCTATACCTCGACATAGATGTATATGCTATAAACCAAAGGAGGCATGTTTGGTATGCGGAAATATATTGCTGGTATTTCAAAAATGACATACGGGATAGTCCTGCCGGCACTAATAATTTTTATGGTCCTAAACGCCGATACCTCCCTTGCGCAATCCGCGGGAGGGTCGTCGGGTACCAATCTCCTATTTATACTCGACGCTTCGGGGAGCATGGCGGGGCAGATAGACGGTAAAGCCAAGATGGACGTTGCTAAAGGGGTCATGACGGACCTGATCGACGGCCTGCCCGACAACGTGAACGTGGGCCTCGAGGTCTACGGGCACCGGAGTAAAGGGGATTGCGACGACATTGAGACTATGGTCGAGGTCGGCACGATCAACAAGCAGGCCCTCATCGACAAGATAAACTCCTTACAGCCCAAAGGAAAGACCCCTATCGCTAAATCTCTCTCGATGGCCGGGGAGAAACTGAGCGCTTCGGAAGACCAGACTACAATTATTTTGGTGAGCGACGGGGAAGAGACCTGCGAAGGGAACGCCTGCACTTATGTAAAAGACCTGAGGGAAAAGGGCATCAACGTTAAGGTGCACGTCGTCGGTTTCGATGTCGGCCAGAAAGAAAAAGAGCAGCTGAGCTGTATAGCCGATGCCGGAGGAGGGAGATATTACACCGCCAACAACGCGGATCAGCTGAAGCAGGCCCTGACCGAAGTAAAAGAGGAAGTCGTCGCTCAGGCCGTGGAAGCCCCGGCCGTGTCAAAGCTGAAGATCCTCCCCAAGGGAGGGGACGGGCCCGAGACCGCCGTGCCCGTCGAACCGGGTGATTATGAGACGGACCACGCGATTGCAAAGAACGCGAGGGAGTATTTCTCACTCAAGCTGAAAGCCGGACAGACGCTTAGCGTAGGAGTCCGTACGCCCGACAGCGAGAACCCTTACGCCGGGGTCGGTATCTATAACGAGACGGGGAACCTCGTGGTCCACGAGAATATTATAGGAAGCGAGGGCATCCTGAAGACCATAAGCTGGATGACGAATTCGGAGAAGGACGAATACACTTACTATTTCAGCGCCGGGAACGAATACGACCCGACCCCGGTAGGAACGGCATACTACATAAAGGTCGAGGATAACTATGATTTGGGAGGCACGACCGACGCGGGGGATATCTTCGATAAGGTCATGGAAATGGAGCCCGGGAAATACGCCGGGTATCTGTCCGCCGAATGGGGCTACGACAAGAAGGACTACTTCTCATTGCCGATGAAATCGGAGCAGAAGCTGAGCATCAAGATAACGCCTGCTACGGATACCGGGTTTAACATAACCGTCCTCGATCAGGACCGTGTGATCGTCGCTCAGAAGTCCTCGGCTAACGCAGGCGCGATCACGAGACTCTTATGGACCGCACCGGAAGAGCAGGAGGTGGTCTACGTTCTGGTTGAGCCCGCGAGCTTTCCCGGAAAGACCTCGCCTATAAAATACGACATGAGCGTCACGCTCGAATGACAGATCGAGCCGAGGGAAGTTAATTTCGGAAACAGCAGTGCGCTCTTAACCGTATCTGCCTCAACACTGGACAACTCAGGAACGAAACCCCGGATCACATACCCGGGTTTCCGTTCCTTATTTTATAGCCGGCAGAATCGCCGCGATGTCCGGGAATGCCGGAATGATATAATCGGGTTCGGGGTTTAAATTCCCCGCCGCCTCGTTTTTATTGTTGAGCCATACTGCGTCCATTCCCACGCCCTTCGCCCCGCATATATCCGCTCTGAAATTATCACCCACGAAAACGGCTTCCTCCGGCTTTATGCTCAGTAGCTCCATCGCCCTCCTGAAAATTACGGGCTTCGGCTTCCTCCAGCCTACTTCTTCCGATATGATTATTTTCTCGAAAAACCGTCCTATCCGGAACTTCTCTATGAGCGCATATGCCGCAGGCGCGTAATCGAAGTTGGAAACAATAGCCATGCGGTACCCTTTGCTCCTTACGTCATCGAGCGCATTTTCATTCTCTTCAGGGAATTCGACCGCACTCGCGAGGCCCTCCATATGGGCCCGCACCATTTCATCCGCCGCGGCCTCGGTGTTCGAATCGCCGGGGATGTCCATATTGCGCATCATAAGCTTGAACCTGTCGCGGTTCGGGTACTCTCTCCACTCGACCTGCTTCATGTCCTGGAACTGGCGATAGCTTTCGATGAAATAAGGATAGAACTCCGCGAAAGAGATAGCCGGGTAGTATCCGGCGAAGACGGAATATACATCGTGACTCGTCGTCCTCGACCTCACCCCCTTTAGATCGATGGAGGGAAGACGGCTGAAGTTGAAGTCGACGATGGTATCGAAGAGGTCGAAAATGACGGTCGTGTACTTTTTCATATCCTGGTGCGCAGAATCTGCGCTCATTTATGATCCTACCCTTCCTCCTCTGCTCTCACTCTGCTTTCATCTGTCAGCGGTGACTCACCGCCTGTCCTTTCGCACACACAGAGCGAGGCGCAGAATCTGCGCTCATTTATGATCCTGCCCTTCCTCCTCTGCTCTCACTCTGCTTTCATCTGTCAGCGGTGACTCACCGCCCTTTCGAGTATTACCTCTATGATATTTTCGTGTACACCCAGGGGCTCCGTCACGTAGTAACTCACGCCCTTGTGCCTGCCCGCAGCCTCGGCCGCCATTCTGGGTATGTCCTGTGTTGAGTGCTTTCCGGGGGCCAGAAAGTAAGGGTGTATCACGATGTGGCTTGCGCCCTCGGCGGCGCAGGCGTCAAATGCCTCTGCGATTGTGGGTTCCGCGAGCTCCATGTGGCAGTACCTTACTATATCGAAATTGCATTTCTCGTTCGATTTTATCAGGCCGGCTACTTCGGCGAGCATGTCGTTTGCTTCCTCTACCGTGCTGCCGTGGTCGACTATAATAAGGGCTTTCTTGCTCATGGGCTTTCCTGGGTTTCTATCGGGAGTCGCGCGGCAAAGAATTGTGCTGCCGTCGATGCGGGTTCAGCGGTTATTGAGAGCGTTCAGCTTTACCGATTCGAGGACGATTTCCGAGCAGCGGTAAAACTCCTCGAGCACGAGATATTCGTTTACGGTATGGAGCTCGTACATTCCCGTTCCCAGGTTCACGCACTCTACCCCCATCTTGTTGAAAAAATTCGCGTCGCACCCGCCCCCGCTCGTGTGGTGTTCGATCTTGTGTCCGAGGTTCAGGGCGGCGGTCTCCACGAGGCGCGCGGGTACCGATCCCGGGGGGACGTCCATCCTGTCGTAGCTCCTGTCGATTTTCTCCTCGAGTGTCGCAACGCGCGTCGCGCCCTCCAACGAAAGGTCGTCGTGAATAGTGACTTCGTATCTGGAAACCGCGTCGTGGAAACACTGCCGCATGTGGTCGACCTGTGCCTTGAGCGATTCCTCGCTGTGGCTCCTCGCTTCCCCCACTGCCTTGACCAGGTTGGGGATGATGTTCGTCGCCCTCCCTCCCTTTATCGTCCCTATGTTCGCCGTAGTAATGTCGTCGATCCTGCCCAGCTTCATCCGTGATATTGCTTCGCTTGCGATCTTTATCGCGCTTATCCCGTTTTCCGGACATACGCCCGCATGCGCTTCGAGGCCGTGCACCGTGAACTCCATCTTTACCGCGGAAGGGCACCTCAGGACGAGCCTCGATGGGGTGCTGCTGTCGAGCACGATTCCGTAGCTGGAATCGAATTTCGAAATGTCTATATACTTCGCGCCGAGGAGACCGACCTCTTCGCATATGGTGAATGCTATTTCAATATCCCCATGCGGCATGTTTTGCTCTTTCAGCGTCCTGAGCACTTCCACGATTACTGCGACCCCGCTTTTATCATCGCTCCCCAGTATAGTGGTCCCGTCGCTCTTTATTATGCCGTTCTCGATCTTGGGCTTAATGCCTTCACCGGGACCTACAGTGTCCATATGCGCCGATAGAAAAAAGGGAGGGACGCCTGATTTATTTCCTTTGAGCTTTACGATGAGATTACCTACGTTGCCGTTTACCTTATCCCCGGCGGCGTCATAAAAGCATTCCGCACCCAGCTCCTTCATTTCTTTCTCGAGCCTGAGGGCGACTTCCTTTTCCCTCCTGGAAGGACTGTCTATCCTTATGAGGTCCATCACGTGCTCGGTCATTCTTTCCGTATTTATCATAAAAACTCCCTGCCCGGCATCCATATGCCCGGGTGCTATATCGTTTATTATCGAATCCTGGGCTCAATCAGTATAACTCAAGCCGGTATGTTTAGGAATCAATGCCGATCTCCGCTTTTGTATACGGCCGGATGTGCGAAGAGCGATGTATATACAACAGGCGATTAGTCGGTTAATAAATTTGGAAACGCTCCCGGGGCTGCTTCGAAATCAGGTATGTGCAAATTCGTTTGTCATCACTCGCGTGAGTGTGTTCAGACGCGCGTTTTACCGCCCGATTAACTCCTCGATCCTTTCTATGATTTTTCTTAGCTCCGTCCTGTTTAATGAGTATATTCTGTTCTGTTTTATTCTTTGCTCCGTAATCAATCCGGCTTCCTTCAGGATTTTCAGATGGTTAGAGACAGTCGGCTGTGATATGTTGAATTTGCTCGCAATTTCACCGGCGCTTGCGTCGCTTTTCCCTAATATTTTAAGAATCGTCCTTCTGCGTTCGTCGCTTATTGCTTTGAAAGCACAACCCATTTCATTCCCCGTCTCATTCAAAATTAGAAATTTATGAAAATTCATTGTATATGATGAGCTTTGTAAAATCAAATCGGCACATCTTAAATTATTTATAATTTATGACGTGCCTGAATTTACTGGTCTATGGATTTTGTGGTTAATTCGCAATTATATAGGGAAACCGGGCGGCCGGGCCGCTTAAGGCAACAGTTATTCGGGCTATGTGAATCGGAATAGAATCCGGGGCTTAATGCCGACTGGAATCAAGGACGGGGTAGGGGGGAGCGATGCGGATACTCCCTTGACCGAGGCCCTGGGTACGGAATAACCAACCTACGATAATAATTTCCACCCGGCCGGTTCCCCGGCGTCCGTCCGGTTATTTGGAGATGGCGCGGTCTACCGACCAGATGCCTCCGCCCTTGATGAGCACGATCAATCCCAGTCCTACAGCCAGCAAATGGTATTCGAAACCTTCTCCCGCAGCCGTGCCTCCCCAGTTCATAAAAAAGCCGTTCTGGAGATGAACGGTAACGATTGCCCCGAGCATGATGGCGGTTATTCCCAGGGCAGCCAGCCGGCTAAGGAATCCCGCTATTAGGCCTATGGCGCCGAACGATTCACCGATGATTATGAGGATCGCGATGAAAGCAGGAATCCCGCCGCTCACGAAGAATTCGACGGTGCCCGAGTAGCCAGCGCCCCCGAATAGTCCCAGGAGTTTCTGTAAGCCGTGCGGGAGCATGACTACCCCTAGCGTGATTCTCGCAACGAACGCGCCTATATCGTCACTCGTACGGAATATCGAGCTTAACATGATGGACCCCCTGTATTTTCAGATATGATTTCCATGAATATATTCTATAGTACAGTATGAGGGATTGCCACGGCTGAGTGATTCCATGGTCGTATTTGTATCGCCCGATGTCGTTTCGTCTTACCGGGCCCCCCTGCACGGGAGCGAGGGGCAGTGGGACAGATACGCATTTCTCCGGTCTGCCGCAGCCGAGATATATGGAATATGCAGGAAGGCCCATAAGAATTATATATGGAGCATATTCCACGCGAGAAGCAGGTTATATCCTCCGGCTTGGAGCCGGCCTTCGACACGGGCTCAAGATGCTTAAAGCTGCGCTTGAACTTGCGCATCACTATAATATAATACTTTAATAACTGATGGTAACAGCCTGTGTATACAGCGATATATAACCTGAGCAGCTTCTTTAACTATTTTTTCGCTGCTTCAGGTTTTGATTCTTAAAGATTTAACTTCTAAAGAGTAAGGACAGGTGCGGATACTAACCGGCTGTAATCAATGCAAAACACCCTGCTAATGTGAATTGTCAATTTTTAAGTAAAACTTAAAGAAAAAATATCGGGAACCGCCGTTTTTGTTCGTCCTTTCATATAGAGGACATATAAAAGCAATAAAATCATACGGAATATTCATATATATATTCGCTATCATATATATCTCTGCTATTTGTCAGAATCAATATATAATAGCTATTTTGATAATATGATCTGTGATAAACGTCGGCTTTCAAAAGGAGTCAAAATCTATTTAAGGCTCGGTTGACGTTTCATCTACCGGAGGGATCTTCGAGCAGGGCGGACTCTTCTATTCTTATTCTCCGTATGAGAACGATCAGGTTTAACACGGTGAAGAGGACGGACGTTAAGTAGCATGAGAAAATGAGCGGGATTACAGCTATCTCTATTACCACGGCCAGGTAATTTGGGTGCCTGACGTATTTATACGGGCCCCTTGTAACGGCGCGAGTCCCCGGTACGACGAGTATCTTTGTGTTCCAGAATTTCCCCAGGCTCAGGATCGACCAGTACCTGAGCGCCTGCGTCAGTACAAAGACCGTGATCAGTACCGGCCAGTGCTCGTTGAGGGCCCTCCCCAGAAGAAAGTATTCCGATACGAGGGACAGAAAGAATGCGGCATGCATCAGGACGATCGCTCTATACCCGCTCCTGTCGTATTCTAGAGCCCCCATTTTTCTGACAGCGATTTCGTTCTTCCTGGCCAGGAGCAGCTCGGATATGCGCTGAAATATTAAAAATGCGAGGAAGAGCAGGAAGAGTTTCATTCTGTTCTGAACAACAGCAGCTCCGAGCTGAATCCCGGCCCGAGCGCGGAGATTATACCGTATTCACCCTTGCCGCCGGGTTCTCTTTCCATGAATTCCTTTAACACGTACAGCACGGTAGGGGATGACATGTTCCCGTGCTCCTTCAATACCTTCCTCGAATGCACGAACGCGCCTTCCTCCAAACCGAGGGATCTCTCGTACTCGCTCAGCACCTTCGGTCCTCCCGGATGGACGACATAATGTTTCAAATCGTTTATGGCGATTCCGTGGTTCGACAAGAGCTCTTCGATATTTACCCTCACTCTATCTCTCACGATCGCCGGGATGTCCTTGCTGAATATAGCCTTGAACCCGTCGTTCACAATTTCCCAGCCCATGACATCGAGCGAATCGTAATAAGTCGTGGAGAGGGAATCGAGAAGGCTTATGCCCGGGAGTCCGTATAGCCTGTTTTCTTTACCCGCCACGATGACAGCCGCTGCGCCGTCTGAAAATAGGGCGAGTGAAACCAGGTTGCTTTTGGAATAATCCTCGCCGTGGAACGCGAGACTGCATATTTCGGTCGCTATCAGAAGCGCCGCGCTCCGCGGATACGCTTTGGTATATTCGAGCGCCCGGCTCAATCCCACCGCCCCTCCCGCGCATCCGAGTCCCCAGATCGGGGTGCGTCTTATATGATTGTCCAGCTTTAGCTCGTTCAGGAGTAAGGCGTCTATAGTAGGTGTCGAGACGCCGGTGCTGGAGACATAGAAGATATGGTCGAAGTCCCCGGGGTCCCCTCCGTAATTATCCAGACAGTCACCGATAGCGGATCGGGATAAGGATAACGCGCCTGACAAATAAGACTCGGAGCGCTCCTTGAAGCTCTTCTTGCTTTCGAACCACTCCCTCGGATGGACGAACCCCCTGGATTCGATAAGCGAGCTGTCGAACACGTCGAGCATCCTGCCGGGCGTCTGCCCGTATCTTGAGAGCAGGATCTGCGCGAAACTTTTCAGCTCGCTCTGGCGGAATTCATAGGGCAGCTCCGTGGTGCCAACCGAAATTACTCTCGACATTACCTCATGACCTTTCCCCGGTATATGGTTGCAAAATCGGATTTTGAGATCCTGTTATAACCCCGGTGTCGGTGTGGAAGGCAAGAACAGCATCCTATAAGATTATATATATAAAAAGCCGCCTACGGTATCAGTGCACAGTAAACGGCTTTTTATGGAGTCCGCAATCGAATAACAAAGTCAGCTTTTGGTCGAATAGTCGACTAATATTGATCAGCCGTGATTATCAAGTCCTCATCGATTGATTTTCTTTGCCAGTCAATGAAGCCAGGTAAATCTCCATGTTCTCAATCTTACTGCTGTTGAGTGAATAAAGACGGTTCTGTCTGACCTTACGCTCATTAACGATCTCGGCTTCCTTGAGTATCTTGAGGTGGTTTGAGATAGCAGGTTTTGATATATCGAATTTACTCGCTATATCCCCTGCCGCGCTTTCTCCCTGGCTCAGGAACTCCAGGATCTTCCTTCTTGTATCGTCTGCTATAGCTTTATACGGGCAACCCATTTGTACTTCCTCCTTGATGTTGTTGCAGGATATTAGTGTATTAATTTACCTTATTTCTGTCGATACTTCTACTAAATCGTCTACGCATCTATTTTAAATAAATTCTTTTGAATTTAGAGATTTTGAATCCAATCACATGAGAAAGTATACCATAGAATATAAAGAAAATTAATTCTGATAGTCAATTAACCAAAAATCAGCGCGGTTTCAATTTCGGGTCTGTATGCTAATCTAATCTCGGTATCTCGAACTCAAGGAGGAGAAGTGACTTGGACTTCAAATACAGCGGTGAAAATATCTGTAAAATTGGGACAGATCTCCTGGTCGTGGGTATGTTCAAAGGGGATAAATTCTCTGGGTCTGTAAAGGGTGTTAACGATGCTTTGGGTGATGTATTAAAAACAATTTGCGGGGATGAGAAGTTCGATGGGGACCTGGGGAAAAGCGTTACTGTCAGCAGCACTTTCGGGAAGATCGGAGCGAAACGGGTGCTTCTGCTGGGGCTGGGGGATAAATCACGGTTCTCTCACGATACTGTCAGAAAAGCGGGTAATCTGAGCGCCAAAAAGCTTAAAGTTGCATCTGCACATGTGACATTCGGTCCGGAGTTCAGCGGAGGGAAGGGGTATATAGCGGCGCTCGCGGAAGGCGTGATGCTCGGCTCATACGGGTTCGATAAATACAAGACCAAAAACGGGGCGGAGACCGAGATAGAAAACGTGCTGATAATATCGGAAGAGATTAAAGACAGGAGGTTCGAAGAGGAAATCGGCGCGGCAAAGGCGATCTCCGAATCCACTTGCCTCGCGAGAGACATGGTTAACGAGCCCCCGGTCTACATGACCCCTTCGAGGCTCGCCGATATAGCATCCGCGGTTGCGGGCGAAGGGGGGATGAGATGCGAGATATTCGACCTGGAGGAAATCAAGAGGAGGGGTATGGAGGGAATCGCGGCGGTATCGAGCGGCAGCGCGGAGCCGCCCAGGTTCATCCATCTCACATATGAGCCGAATAAGAAGCATAAGGCTGCGATCGCCGTGGTGGGGAAGGGGATTACATTCGATTCGGGCGGCCTCTGTCTGAAACCCGCCGACAGTATGCGCACGATGAAAATGGATATGGCAGGCGCTGCGGCGGTGCTCGGAATCATGAAGGCCATAGCGCGTCTTAAACCCTCCGTCAAAGTCCACGGCCTGATTTCTACTTGTGAAAACATGACGGGACCTGCGGCATACAAGCCTGACGACGTGATAAGGGCTTATAACGGAAAAACGATCGAGGTGATCAACACCGATGCAGAGGGCAGGATCGTGCTCTCGGATGCGCTCTCCTATGCCGTGAATCTCAAGGTCGACGAGATTATCGACCTCGCGACCCTCACGGGGGCCTGCATGGTGGCGCTCGGTACGTATACTGCGGGCTTAATGGGCAACAGCCAGAAGCTGATCGACAGGATTAAAAAGGCCGCCGACAGAGCGGGAGAGAAAATGTGGCAGCTTCCGATGGATGATGAACTGCGCCCGGAGATCAAAAGCGACGTCGCAGATATGAAGAATGTAGGCAGCAGATGGGGAGGGGCTATCACGGCGGCGATGTTTCTCGAGAACTTTGTCGGGGGTACCGACTGGGTTCACATCGATATAGCGGGCCCGGCGTATAACGAGAAAGAAAGCAGCTGGAGCCCCAGGGGCGGCACCGGGTTCGGCGTGAGGACACTCGTTTCCTACATCATGGACAGATAGCCCGGTCCGCGGTTTTTTTTATTCGATACAAAATTTCTGCAATTGATTCTTCGGGATGAAATCGATGAAATCAGTGTACGGCCTTCTCGAGCACATTCGTAGATATAACTTTCTAAGCCTCGATCTGAGGGGGGAGATACCGGAAGAGGAAGAAAAGGGACTTCTCCCTTTTTTCGGACGCGGGAGGAAGCTCACGTTCGGGGAGATAGAAAAGATTCTCTCTTATGCGGAGCGTTCTGACGGCGTCACCGGTGTGATAGTGGCGATAAGGGAGCTCAGGATAGGCCCGGCCCGCGCGAATTCCCTCAGGAGACGCCTTCTCGGATTAAGAAGAAACGGGAAGAGGGTCTTTGTTTACCTGGAGAGCGGGGGGAACATCGAATACCTCATTGCTTCTGCGGGGGATTATATCTGCATGCCCCCATGGGCGATGCTTAACCTCGTCGGCCTCGGGGCGGAGGTTACTTTCTTCAAGGATCTCCTCGAGAAGCTGGGCATATCCGCCAGGCTCAGGGGCTATGGCGAATATAAGAGCGCCGCGGAGACGTTTACGAGGGATTCCATGTCCCAGGCGCACAGGGAGATGGTGCTTTCCATTATTGGGGATCTCGAGACCCGGCTTGAGGAAGCCCTGTCGGAAGGGAGGGGCCTTAACCCCGCGGATATGAAAGCCGTTATCGACAGGGGTCCTTTCGTCCCGGAATCGGCTCTCGCGGAGGGCCTCATAGACGGCACGGCATACGAGTCGGAAATCGGCGATCGGGCCCGGGAAGTTACGGGCGTCAAGGTTAAATCCATCAGCGCCCCGCATTTTCACCGGATATTGAAAATTAAGGAATGGCTCAAATCGGTTGCAGGGAAGATAGGGGGAAGCGGCGGGGCAATCGCGGTAGTTGCCGATTCCGGCTTTATAACGCTCGGCGATAGCGGGGGGCGCGGGGCCATGAAAACGATGGGCTCTGATACCGTTCTGGCGCAGCTGGACAGGGTATCCAAAGACAGGGGCGTAAAGGGCCTCGTGTTCAGGATAATGACGCCCGGGGGCTCGGGAACCGCGTCCGACCTCATAAGGAAGAGATTGAAGGAGATTTCGGAGACTATCCCCGTGGTGGTGTCGATGTCGGACGTTTCCGCTTCAGGCGGTTACCTGATATCTCTCGGGGCCGGGAAAATCGTTGCCGACCCCATGACTCTCACGGGCTCAATCGGGGTCGTATACGGAAAGTTCGAGCTCGGGGGTTTATATCATAAACTGGGTATCAAAAAGGAGCTCATTCCGTTCGGGCGAAAGTCCCTCATGTTCTCGACGAGCAGGGGCTTTTCCGAAGATGAGGAAGAAAAACTCGACGAGCTGATGAAATACTACTACGGGGAGTTCGTGAGGACGGTTTCAGAGGGCAGGGGCCTGGATGAGGCTCAGGCGGAGAAAGCCGCGAAGGGGAGGGTATGGACCGGGGCGCAGGCGAGGGACCTGGGCCTCGTCGATGAGTTAGGCGGGTTCTGGGACGCCGTAAAAATCGCAGGACGCGAGGCGGGGCTGCCTGAAGACAAAATTCCCCTTCTCAGGTTTTACCCGGCCGCGAGGGGGATTAAGCTCGCTTCGATTTTCGGTGATGCCGGATATCCGGGTTTCTTGAGGGTGCTGACGGAAAACTCTCCGCTTCAGGTCTGGGAGGGCTGCCTTGCAGTCATGCCCTTCCATATCGGAGTGAAATGAAATACTATCCGAGACTGGGTGAATCCCTTATAGAGACTCGTTCTTGACTCTAAGGGTCGAGACTACCGGAAAGAATTCGAGCCATTCGGTGAATTTAGGGTCTCGCCCTTCGACGATATCGAAGAACCTGGATTGCAGCCTCTTCGTAATCGGCCCCGGTTTCCCCTTTCCGATGACCCTCTTGTCGACGTCCCTGATAGGGGTTATTTCGGCGGCAGTCCCCGTGAAAAAGGCCTCGTCAGCGATGTATAACTCGTCCCTCGTGAAACGCTCCGTTTCCAGTTCGATCCCCTCGTCCCTGGCTATCTGAATGACGGAATCCCTGGTTATGCCCTCGAGTACGGAAGTGAGCGGCGGGGTTTTTAGCACCCCGTTCCGGATAATGAATATATTCTCACCGGTACCTTCGGCGACGTATCCTTCGGTATCGAGCAGTATGGCTTCGTCAAATCCGAGAGACGTGGCTTCGAGTTTGGCGAGGACGGAGTTCGCATAGTTCCCGCTGACCTTGGCTTTGGTCATAAAAGAGTTTACGCCCATTCTGGTAAACGATGAGATTTTCGCGCTTATTCCCTTGGACAAAGCCCCCTCTCCGAGATACGTGCCCCAGGGGTATGCGGAAATCGCCAGTGAAATGGGGTTGTCCCCGGGATGGAGACCTACCTTTCCCCCGCCGATGAAGGCTATCGGCCTGATGTAGGCCTCTTCGAGATCGTTAATCGTCAGCAGGTCCAGGATAGCGTCGTGCGTTTCTTCCTTGGAATAGGGAATTTTGATAGTGGCGATATGGGCGGACGCATAGAGCCTGTCGATGTGTTCGGGCAGTCTGAACACGGCTGACCTGTTGTCCCCGCATTTATATGCCCTTATGCCCTCGAAAACGGCGAGCCCGTAGTGGAGCGTATGGGTCAGGACGTGAACCGAGGCTTCGTCCCAGGGTACAAATTCACCGTTAAACCATATCTTGTAAGGCTTGCTGCTCATCCCCTCAACTCCTGTTTATCTGAGTCTGCACACGTATAATATATAAAATATTCCTTTTTTTCCTATAAATTGTCAAGTGCCTAATTTATCAATTTCTTGACTCGTGATAGTTTCTTTGAATAATTATAGTACTTATGCCGAAAGAAGCGAGAGAAGGCCCGGGTCAGGTTATAATAAAAAAGTACAGTAACCGCAGACTCTATGATTCTACCAATAAGAAGTACGTAACACTCGACGATATAGGCGCCCTAATACGTGAAGGTAATGAGGTCAGGGTAATAGATTCCCAGAGCGGGGCCGATATATCGAAAGTGATACTCATTCAGGTCGTCCTCGAAAGCGAGAAGAACAAGGAGGATATTCTTCCGGTTTCTTTCCTCCACATGCTTATCAAATACGGGAATAAAGTCGCGAAGGACTTCTTCGAGAATTATTTCCTGATGATGTTCCAGCCCTATTTTTCCGTACAGGAGAATTTCAAGAAGAACATGAAGCTTTGGCAGGAAATGGGATGGTTACCTCCCGGAGTCAAGCTCCCCACTAATCTGGATATGCTGAACTTTTCGGAACTGCCTGCTTCTGATTCCTTTACCGGAACGGCGGTAGCAGCGGACGAGGAAAAATCACTGCCGCAGACCGCTAAAGAAGTAGAGTATCTCATGGAGAAGCTAAAGGAGCTCGAGAAGAAGGTTAAGTCTCTCGATGAGGAACAGAAGTGAGCACCGAGCGTTGTATATTCCTGTCCGGTACACACCGTATATCCTGATTACTTCTTATTCCACGGCCCTAATCGACCTCAATCCTGGAAGCATCAACCGTGTTGATGCTCGGTATTTCTCCCTGGACCTCTACATTGCGTCCGAGTAAAAAATCTTCACATTCGGCATCGTCGCCGTTAACTATAATGTCTGTCGATTCCGATATCTGAACTATTACCGTTACTTGTTCCTGGTCGTTCTCGGCGTCGACTTCGATAAACCCCGAGTTCCCGGTGCAGTTGTTGGACGAGATGTCCCCGTTGAACGTAACCTCGGTTTCGTTCAGCGGATTGACGTTGCCGTTCTCGAGGCTTATATTTCCGAGCTCGACCTCAGCCGTCGGGTATACGCTCAACCCTATCGAGCCAAGCGAGTTCAAATCCTGGTCGGAAAAGTTGATCCGCGGGCTGCCGGCAATCGGGCCGTCTATCGAAAAGAACCCCGAGTTGTCCGTTATATCGGTCTCGGGCGCGCCGTCGTCAACCGTGATTTCAACCGTGATTCCCTCGAGGTCCTGATCCGGTATTATGCTTACGATGGTTCCCTGGACCGTTTCAGGATGCCTATGGATTCTCTACCGCGCGTGCTTTTCATCAACCACTCGATCAGGGACGGCGGTCCCGGAAGAAGTCTTTTTTACCTGCTTAAATTCCTGGACAGAACCAGGCTTACCCCCTATGTCTTGATACCGAAGGACGACGTCTTTTCCGACTGGCTCAGGTCAGCGGGCATGTACGAGAATGTAATTACGGATCAGCGGTTCCCGGAAAACCTGAAAAGGCCCCGCTTAGGCGCGCCCCGGAAGGGCGCCGGATCCGGATTATTCTCCACATATCACGATAAGTTACTGCATTTTTTATCGGTCCTGCTCAATATACTCGACCTTCTTTCTCTCGTCGTTACCTCACCCCTGCTGTTAAAAAGGAACAGGATAAACGTCATATATTGTAACGGCACACAGGCTAAGGTCGTCGGGGCGCTCATGGGCGTCATAAACTGGTGCCCTGTTATTTGGCATGTAAGGAATATTCAGCAGACGAAGCTCCTCGGTTCCGTGATCAATACACTCGCGCGGCTGCCCGTTGTCAGAAGGATTATTTGCGTATCCGGCGCCGCGGCGGACCAGTTCCCCCGGGGAAGGGAGAAGCTGGTCGTCATACATAACGGGATCGACATCGGGGACTACGACCCCGCCTCGACGTCTGGCGAGATTCGGTCTGCTTACGGGCTTACGGACGGTACTGTCGTCGTCGGGAGCACCGGTAGGATAGTCCCTAGGAAAGGCTATGAAATGTTCATAGAAGCTGCGGGCATCGCGCTCGGAGGGCTCGGGGATAGGCGAAACGACGTGAAATTCGTCATCGTGGGCGATACTCCCTACTTCTTCCGGGAGGACCACCTCGGAAAATTAAAGAAGATGGTTATGGATGCGGGGCTCGAGGACTCCTTCATATTCACGGGGTTTAAGAAAGACGTGAGGCCGTTTCTCAAGGACTTCGACATATTCGTGATACCGTCGAGTTATCCGGACCCGTTTCCGAGGTCCGTGATCGAGGCAATGTCGTTTGGGCTTCCCGTAGTCGGGTTCAGAGCGGGGGGCATAGTAGAGTCGGTCGATGACGGGGTCACAGGGATATTGAGCGAGCCCGGCAGCATTCGGAAAATGGCGGACGCGGTATTGAGGCTCACCGCGGACGAGGGCCTCCGGGAATCTATGGGGAGAGCGGGGAGAGAGCGGGTTAAGGAGAAGTTCTCGGCTCAGGCTGTGGCATTGAAAATAGAAGGGATAATTCTAGAAGTATCCAGCAGCCGCGATTGACCGGAGGGCTAAAATGACTGAGCCCTCTTCATCTTGTCCTTATTTCTTTCAGACTTGAAAAGTATTTTCACCGGCGTCCCTTCGAGAGGGAACTCTTCCCTCAGCTTGCCTTCGAGAAACCTCCTGTAGTTCTCGGGCACGCCCTTTATCTCGTTCGTGAAGATGACGAATGTCGGCTGCTTCGTCAGAGGCTGGGATATGTAATAGAACTTGATGTCCTTCCCCTTGTAGACCGGCGGCGGGGTCCTGCCGATGACCCTCTGGAGGAAATTATTGAGCCTCTTGGTCGAAATCCTCTGGGAGAAGTTCTCGTAAACGGTATCGATTTTTTCGAATATTTTTTCCACGCCCCTTCCGGTCGTGGCGGAAATAATAGCTACCGGGGCGTATCCCACCGCGAGCAGGCTTTCTTTCAGTACCCCTTCGACATTGGGTGTTTCCGCGGCCTCCTTCGGCACGAGGTCCCA
>JAHKKQ010000023.1 GCA_020027805.1 Candidatus Dadabacteria bacterium | reverse complement strand
CGGAGCGGGCGCGCCCGGCGGCCCTTATTACGGACCGAACACTCTTTCGGTGTTCATCAGGCTCCTTAACCCTAAGTCCCGCGGGCTCGTCACTCTCGACGAGAACGGGAATGTGAGGTTCCCGAACATCTATATGCCGCCCGACACCCCGGAAGGCCAGGAGGATATCGGCCTCATGGCCGAGGCGGTGTTCGACATAATACGACTCTTACAGGAAGACCCGGGGCTTGGCATAGTCTTCGGGCCGGGGAGCCAGAGCTTTCCTGACCTCGACCCGGACAATTTTGAGGACATCCGCACTTACGTCACCAGTCCGTCTCCCGTGGACGGAGTCTTTTACAGCAGGCTCACAGTCAACCATTGGGGCGGCACGGCGCGGCTCACGGACGGCCCGGGTGGCGTCGATCCCGAGACCCTCATCCTGCGCGGAACGGAGAACGTGGCCGTAGTGGATGCGTCGCTGATACCGACGGTAGTCCCGGCGCACCCCGTAGGCACGATTATGGCCGTCGCCGACAGGGCGGGCGATATCCTCGCCGCCCGCATCGGTTGAGGGGGATACATTCTTTCGCGGACTATTTCGTCATATCGGAGGGTAAAGGCACTACGTGCAAATATATTGACGACGGTTTTTACCCGGACAGTAAATCATCCAACGGCCCGTAGACAGTCGCCTCTCGCAAACCCCCTCCCCTTTCTTCCGCGCATTCTATATCCTGGAACTTCCAGAACGAAGTGGGCAGGATGTTTATACCGCTATCGACGACTACCGCCCTGACGCCTGCTCTCAACTCTTTCACTGCAACTACGGTAGTTATTAAGTGCACCGTGTCGCTCACGATCGCCCTCCCCGGCTCGAGAATCAGGAGCGGCTGGTCGTCCTTTCCGAAGCCCGCGAGTATGGGCCCGGTCACGGCTTCGACGTAGGGCGAGATCGAACCGACCGTCGGGAACCCGCCTCCCATGTCGATGTATTTCATCACGACGCCGAACCTCTCCCTCATCGCGATAGAGAAGCGCATCACCTCCGCTGCGGCCTTACGGTACGCGCCCGGGTCTTTCGGCCATATGAGCCTCACGTGCTTAGCCGGCATGCCCCCTTCCCCGTGGGGCTCGACTATGTAGCTCGTCAGGTGGACGTGGAGCCCGGCGATCCTTATCAGTTTGTTCTTCGCCGCCCTCTCCACGGCGCGCGCCGCTTCCCCCGATTCGATATTGAAGCCGAACCTGTCGGGCATCTGGTCTATGCCCGTCTCCATGCTTACACGTATGCCGATATCGATAGGGCCGCCCTCTTCACGGGCGATCTCTTCGAGCAAATCTATTTCCTCCATATGGTCGGCGTTTATGAGAGCGCCTTCTTTTACGGCCTTCCTCAGCTCTTCCATCTTCTTATACGGCCCGTTCAAAACGATAGAGCTTCCGGGCACGCCCATCCTCCGCGCGAGATCGTATTCGAATCCCGAGGCGGCTTCCGCCCATGCGCACTCGCCGTGTATGATCCCGAGCAAGGCCGGGACGGAGTTCACCTTGTACGAGTATGCGACCTCGACCCTGGGGTAGGCGGCGGAAAACGCCGTCCTGAAAGAATGGCAGTTATTTATTATCGCCCGAGCGGAAGCGGCGAAAAGGGGCGAGCCGAATTCCTGTGCGAGATCCTCGATCGAAACGCCGTCTATTTTATTCATTGCTGATCAGGCGAACGTCATAAATTTCGATAAATATTTGAGACCCGAATCGGGGAGTATCACGACTATGCGTTCGTTCCCTCCGCAAGCGCGCGCGTACTCTATCGCGCCGGCCATCACAGCGCCGCTCGAATCGCCCGCGAGTATGCCTTCCTTCTTTACGAGGGCCTCGACCATTTTTAGCGCTTCGTCCTCGTAAACCTGAATCACGCCGTCTATGTAATTGAAGTCGATAACACCCGGAATAAAGTTCTTCCCTATGCCCTCTATGTTGAACTCCCCGCCCTCGACGAGCGCGCCCTTTTCGAGATAGTCCTTGAATACCGACCCCCGCGGCTCGACGCCGATGATCCTGACGTCCTTGTTCATCTCCTTAAGATACCTGCCTATGCCCGTGATCGTCCCCCCCGTCCCTATGCCGCAGACGACGGCGTCCACTTTACCCTCCGTATCCCTCCATATTTCAGGGCCCGTGGTGTTATAATGGGCTTCGGGGTTGAGCTTGTTGAAATACTGGTTCACGTAAAATCCGCCCTTCTCCCTCGCTATCTTTTGAGCCACCTTGTAGCAGCTCCTCTCGTCGCTCGGCGGTAGGCCCCTCGGCGTAAGCACGACCTCCGCCCCGAAGAGCTTTATCGCGAGTATCTTCTCCTTGCTTATCGTCTCGGGCAGAGTGAATATGCACCTGTAATCCCTCACCGCGCCCACGAGCGCGAACGCGACGCCCATGTTTCCCGACGTGGCCTCGACGATGAGGTCTCCGGGCTTTATCAGGCCCCCCGCCTCGGCGTCGTCGATTATATACTTCGCCACCCTGTCCTTGAAGCTCCCGCTCGGGTTATAGAACTCGAGCTTCGCGTATAGCTCGCTTCCGAGACCACCGGCGAGCTTGTTTATACGGACGAGGGGCGTGTCGCCGATGAGGCTTAAGACGTCTTCGGATACGTTCATGATTTTTCCTTTATCTTTCTCACTATGTCCCTCGCGCGCTCGTTCCGCCTGCTCTCGAAAAATTTAATGACGCCCTCCCTGTACATGCCTGACCGCGCTTCGGCAATCGCCTTCGGCAGCGATTCACCGAGATGCTCAAACGCCCACGCGTCGGGCCTCGATATGTTGAGCCTTATGTAGCCGGTCGCCCCCACATCGCCTAACCCGTCGCCCGGATAAACGGCGACCCTCTGCTTGAAGAGCGCGACAGTCAGCTCCTGCGCCGTGGTGCCCGCGCCCGAGACGTCTATCACCATCGAGAACCCGTAGTCGGGCCCGACCGGGATCGATACTCCGGGGCTCCCGGCGACTATCTTTTTTATGAGTCCGTAATTACGCCTGATTATAGCTTCCGACTCCGCTACGTATGCGCCGTCTTTTATGGCGGCGAGGGCTCCGTGCTGCGCTATAAGGTTCGTGTTTATCCTCGTGAGCGCGACCTTCGTCACGAGGCAAGCCCTCATCACGTCCGGGTGCCCGGCGAGGAACCCTATCCTCACCCCGGCCATGCCGTACCCGTGCGAGACGCTGAAAGTGGAGACAACGTTGTCAGTATTCGTCTCCCCGTAAAGGGAGCTCATCGGAATGTGCAGGGATTCAGGGTTGACCCTGTGCGTTCCGTGCGTGATGTCGTTTATTATTACGATCCCCTTTGCGCGCGTCATCTCTATGAGCGCGAAGAGCTCGTTCCCCGATTGCACGGTGCCGAAAGGGTTCAAAGGATCGCAGACGATTACCGCCTTCGTACGCGGGGTGATGTGTTTCTCTACTTCCTCCGGCTTCATGCGGTAGCCGTTCCCGGGGCCCAGCGGAATCCTCACAGGCACGCCGCCCGCCATCAGTATCGACGAGGTGAAATGGAAGTATCCGGGGTCCGTGATTATCACCTCGTCCCCGGGATTTATAAACGTCTCGAGCGTGTAGGAAATCGCCGCCTGGCTGCCCTCGACCCCTATTACTTCGAAAGAGCCCCCTCTCGGGCGTCCGAACTTTATCCCCGCGGCGGCCTCTCTCAATGAACTCAGGAGGTCGGGCGAATACGGGTTGACGTTCTCGCCGCTCGTATTCTCGCGCATTGCAATGACCGCGCTCTCCGGGGGCCCCGCGAAGCAGGTCATCCATCCGAAGTCGGCCCACGTCCGCGGGTCGAGGTCTATGCGGCCGTTCGCGTATATCTCCCCCGCGTCTAACCCGAGGATGTTTATCGCGTCCCTGTAGGACATGTAGTTCCACATCCCGTGCGGGCTCTCCATGACGGACCTCACCCTCTCCGACAGTGCGCCGCTCAGGAAATCAAGTCCCCCGTCCCCGCCTTCCCATCCCAGTATGAACCTTTCTTTTCCCATGCTCAGTATCCGGTCCGGCCTTGCTCCCTTTTCAATTCCTCATCATCACGACCGCGTATATACCGTAGGGGTCGAATGTGACTTTCGGGTCCCTGAACCCCGCCTCCTCCGCCCACCCGATCACCTGCTCGACCGGACGGAGATGCCATACGCACCTCTCCCCGTCCTGGTTCCTGAGGACCCTCGCGATGAGCTCGATCTGGGGGTTCCGCGTCTGCACGTTAAAGAGGAGCGCGTCCGGGTTGAGTATGTCCTTCAACTGTGAAAAATGCCCGCGTATGAGCGCGTCGTCGTGGATTATCCCGTAGAGTCCGGCCTCAATCACGAGGTCGGGCCTTTCCGGTACAGCCCTCAGGCTTTCCGTATCGAGCGCGTCCCCGCGACCGAACGAAACCCTGTCCGTGAGCCCGAGACGCCTGGCCGTCCTCCCGCTCCCGGCGAGCGCGGTCTCGCTTACGTCCCTCAAATGCACCCTCACTTCCGGGCCGGTCTGCCGGAGCACGTCGTAGAGATAGCCGGCATCCCCCGAAGCCAGGTCCGCGATGAACGTCCCCCTGCCCGCCCTCTCCGCCAGGTAGCTGAGTATCATGTTCTTCTGTATCTCTTTGACGGCCCTCCACGCCCTGCACGTGATCTGATCGAGGAAGGCCTCGTCGAGCTTCCTGCCTATAAAGAATCTCCCGCGCGGGGAGTTTTTATAGACGTAATTCATTATCATCCCGGAATCGAAGCCGTGCCTGTAGCCCGTCTTTATGCCGTCCGACAATTGACCGGCTGTTCCGAGGAAAAGAGAGACGAGCCCGAAGTACCAGCTCCGGGGCGAATACCAGGGAAGGGGTTTTTGCAATTCCTCGAAGCCCGGCATCCCGTTAGGACGCATACCACTCTATCTCCACGTCTTCTCTGTCCGCGTAAATATTATCCGCGACCGATTTTATCTCCCGTGCCCTCTTCTTTTTCGCAGGGGTATCGGCGTTCAGATCGAAGTATTTCCTGAGCTGGCGGAGGTGTCTCCTCACGTCTTTCTGCACCTTCTCCACTACGAGGCGGCTCTTCTCGTCGGCGGCGGCGTGATATACGTCGAGGAGCGCCGAGAAATGAATGAGCGAGCCCCAGGCGTACGCGAGCTCATCGAACGTATCGTTGTAGGATTCGAGTATGTCGTAGATCTCCCGGCCTATCCGGGGGGGTATGTACGTCTCCGGCGTCTCTCCCAGCTCCCGCGCCCTGTCCGAGAAGAGCTTCGCGTGTCTCGCGTTATCCGCGATTATCTCCGCCGCGACGAGCTTGACGCCGGGGTCGCTTATCGACTTGAGCTTCCCGCCGAAGAGGTCCACCCACGCGAGCATACCGTACCTATGCCTGCTGAACGCCCTCGCGAGACGCTTCGGGTCTGACAACACCTCTCTCAGCCTATCGGGATTCCGTATGCTCATTACCTGTACCCTCCACTACTTATCCGAACAGGGATAGTCCGTATAGACGCCGGGACGGACTCAGTACATCTTTTTCAGTATTTCTATTATTTTTTCGTCGCCCCCGGCCGGCACTTCCCAGTCCACCTGAACGACCTCGACGCCCTGCGCCCGGAGCGCGTCCCTGAAGATGTCGAGCCCCATGTTCACGGCGCGTATCTCCTGATTGAAGATGTCCCGCGACTCGTTCGCTCCCCCTGAAGAGCCCGCGGATATCATCTCCTCCATGGCGGTGAGCGCCTTTTCCGCCGCGGCTTCGGAATCGGCTTCGACGACCATCACGAGGTCGCCGCCCCCTGAGCCCTTTATCCCGGACGTCAGCAGTCCCGCGGATTCGAGCGCGAACCTGGCCTTGTCAGTCGCCATGACTGCCGTAGCCTTCTTCACTCCTTCCATCCCGCCCGCCGTCTTCGATATGCGCATGAGACGGAGCGCGTCCTGAAAGTAACCCTTTTTAATCCTGAACCTGAGCGGCAATGAGTATCTCCTTTAACTTCCCGGCACGTCTTATACGATTACGTATTCGATAGGGCACCGGCTCGTAATAGTCCTGCTTACAAAACAATATTTTTTCGCCTCTTCGATAAGCCCTTCGAGGATCCGGGTCGGGACAGTGCTCTCGACCTTAACTATGAGCTTCGTGAATTGAAAATTCTTTACGTCCTTCTCCCCCTCGACCTCGACCTCCATGTCCTCGACCTCTATCTGTCTCTTGCCGGCAGCGTATATGAGCGCCATGCAGAAGCAGGAGGCGAGGGACGCGAGGAAAAGCTCGGTCGGCATCATGCCCGTATCGTCGCCGCTGAACTCGGGCGGCTCATCCGTGAGCACCTTGAAATGCCGGGCCCTGACGTCCACCTGATACTTCATCTTCCAGAAGGCCTTTACGCTCATATTATCTCCTCACCATTGCTGTCTCTTTCTCGCTGGTCCCGGCGGTGCCGTTCAGTATGCCTGCGTAGAACACGGCGTGCCCGAGGGCGGCGTTCTCCCAGCTGTATTCCTCCGCGGTCTCTCTCCCCTTAAGCGCGAGCCCGCGCCTGAGCTCCCCGTCCTCCGCGAGCCCGATGATCAGGGACGCGATACGATCGGAGTCCATAGGGGACACCAGGAGCGAATTCTCCCCGTCCCTAAGATACTCGGTCATCGGCTCTATGCCCGAAGCGATGACGGGCACCCCGGAAGCGAGGGCCTCCAGGACGACTAACCCCCACCCTTCCCTGAGCGATGGAAAAACGAAGACGTCGGCCGCGTTATAAAGGTCGGCTACCGCGTCCTCGGATATGCTGCCCGGAATAAATATATCCCTCCCGACTGAGAGACCGAGCCTTTCCGCCTCGGAGAAGAACTCTTCCCTGTAAGCCCTGTAATCGAAGAGGGTCTCTCCGCCCCCGATAACCCAGACGAGCCTCTCTCCTTTCCTTTGAAAATGAGACCTGGCAATGTAAAACGCCCTGAGCGCCGTCATTGTGTTCTTTCTCGGCTCTATCCCGCCTATGCTAAGCATCACCCTCGAGCAGCCGAGCGAGAATCTCTCCTTATATGTTTCTTTGGAGTCATCGTCCGTGAGCCAGCGGAACCTCCGGGTATCAACCCCGTTCCTGATTACCGTCGAACGGATCGAGTACGCGGACGAAAGCTCCCTCTCCCAGGCATTGCTCACGGTGATCACGTAATCGGGCTCTAAAATGCTTTTCATCTGGCACTCGATGAGCGATTCCGAGGTGAAGTCGTCTATATGGTGGACGGTCCTCGCGAAGGACCCGATCAGGCCCCTCTCTCTCAGATTCAATAGCGCGTTTGCAGAAATGCAGTCCTCGGCGTGGAATATGTCGTGCGCGCACTCGCGCGAGGAAAGGTATTCGGTATATATATCAATATAGTCCCTGATTTTTTCGTCCATGCCTGCGTATTCCTTTTTCGGACACGGTATGAGCGTATGCGGGACATGCACGTCCCTGAAAAAATTTTCCCCCGAAGAGAGCGAGTACACGCGGACGGCGTGTCCCAGGCGCGCGAGGCTTTCGGCGAGGCTCAGGGTATGGACTACGCCGCCCCTGGGCTTGGTCGAATATGTGAGGAGCGCCACGTCAAGCGATTTCATAAAGCGCCTCCGTTTCGAGCCTCGATACGAGGTACCGGACCCCGTAAAATATTCCGACAGCCATGTCGGCCCCCGTAGTCGCCCCCATTTGGATAAGCGTCTTCGCCGCCGCGGCCGTATCTTCGGGTGTGCCCGTGACGAGGCATTTGATGAGGCTTATCGCGGCGCGGGGCCCCTCGCCGTGCCGCGCGTCGTCTATCAGTCCCCGGCTGTATATCGTGGTCTTCTGTTTCGAGAGTCTGTAAACCGCGTCCCCGGCATTCTTAAAAAGTCGGGCGGCGCGCTCGTCTGTAGAAAATGCCTTTCCCGCGAAGCCGAGGCTCATCAAGAGGCCCGCCAGGAAATCGTCGCACGAGGGCGTGAGCCCCGGCCCGAGCCCGAGTATCGCACCAGCTCTTTCGGTCACGGCGGTGAGGTCGCCCGTAAACAACCCCCACATGAGCTGTTCAATGTGAGGCCGCGCCTTTTCGGTCACGCTCCCTTCCTGAGGCTCGAGGAACACCTTCATCGGCCCCTTGAGCTCCACGTCCTCAAGCAGCGGGACGAGCCCCTCCCTGCCCGGAAAGGTATAGATGACGTCACGCATTATTCTCAGGTTAAACGCTATCGTATCGGCGCCGAGGCGGGGATTTTTCCTGAGCAGCCTCTCCTTCTTATATACACGCGCGCGGGAAAGGTCTATGCGGATAGCGCCGTTTCCGACGTCGAGGCTCCCGCCGTCCCATAATACACGCTCCCCCGCCTCGAACCCGAGTGAGGCCATCGGCGCGCTTTCGTGCTGTTTAATAAGGATAGAACGGGGATTTATGAAATCTTTATTTCGTATTAATCTTATCAGTTCGTTCTTTCCGCTCGATATATAAACGGCGTGATCGAAAACGCTGTGGATTTCATTTTCACCGCCTGATTTTCCGAGGGCTTTTAACGCCTTCTGCCCTGCCGACTCCGCTTCGAGCGAAATTCTGTTAACGCCGCCTGACTCTCTCATTATATAAAACTCTATGGAATCCCCGAGCCGCGCGGGCGTGCCGTCGGCCCGCTGTTCGAACGATAATCCGGAACGCAGACGTGCCCCGGTCAATCGAACTTCTTCCAGCTGGGACGCCTCCCCCCGGGATAAGACGTAAAAAGAATAATTTTTCTCCTCACCCGCCAGGGCACGGCCAAGTAAACCGGGACGAATACGTTCAGCCACAGGAAGGGGACGAGACCCTTCTCCCGGTAAGGCTTCGCGCAGTACTCGGGATAGCGCGCGGCCACACTGTCCCTCGCGGCCTCCATGAGATATTTTTCAGCGTTTTTCCTGAGCCACGATCCGAAAGCCATAAGAACCCCTCACGTTAAGTCTATCAGCATATTAATTCGTAATATTTTACACCCCCGCTCGCATCCCCGGCTCCCGCCGGTCGATCCCCCTCATACGCCGCCACCCGATCACTGTTCCCCCCGAATACTGTCCATGTGCTGCCCCCTCATGTGCAGCCCCCGTGCCCCCCTCATTTCTTCTTCGCGAGCTCGGCGAGCCCCGCCTGGGCCGCGAGAGCAATAGGCTCCATTAGCGCCCCTATCGGAGGGGAATATACGTTTTCCATCCACGCAAAGTCCTCTATCCTCGCCCCGCGCTTTATCGAGAACGCGAGGAAATCAGCCCTCTCCTTGATACCTTCCCCGCCCGACATCTGCGCGCCGAGCACCCTGTGCGTTTCGGGGTCGACGATGAGCTTCACCCTTATCCTGGTAACGCCCGGATAGTACCTCGCCCTCGATATGCCTGTCGCGGCCGCGACGAAATGCGGAATGCCGAGCGCCTTGTGGAGGGTCTCCCCGAGGGACACCCCGCCTATCTGCACCTGCCCGCCCACCATGCCCCAGGGCACGAATACCGGGTCGTAGGCCCGCTCGACTCCCCCTGCGTTTGCGCCCGCCACGCGCCCCTGGGAGTAAGCGTGGCTCCCCGAAAGCCCCTGTATCGGTATATCGGTCACGCCGTGTACGACCTCGGCGCAGTCCCCGGCGGCGTAGACGTCCTTCACCGACGTGCGCATGTGGTCGTCGACCATTATTCCGCCCGTCGAGCCTATCTCGACGCCGGCCTCGCGCGCTATGCGGTTGTTCGGTTTCTTGTGCGTCGCTATTACGGCCACGTCGCACTCTATCTCGCCGCCCGTCGTGACGACGGACTTCAACTTTCCGCCCGCGCCCCTGAACTCGAGCACCTTTACGCCGAAGTGTATTACCGTGCCCAGCTCTTCGAGCGACTTTTGAACCGGCTCCATGATGTCGGGGTCGGCGACTTCCGACATGAGCCACGCCCCTTCATCGACGAGGTGGGTCTCGAGGCCCCTGTGCGCGAGGTTCCCCGCGATCTCTATGCCGAGGGGCGTCGCGGCCATGACGACAACCTTCTTCACGCTGTCGAGTATCTTGTCGAACTCCATCGCGCGCCTGATGTTCTTCACGTAATGGATCCCTTCCAAGTCGATGCCGGGTATTTCGGGCTTCTCGTACTCGAACCCCGTCGCGATTATCAAACGGTCCCAGGGGAACTTGTCCGCGCCCACGCTCACCGTGCGCCCCTCGAGGTCTATACCTGTCACGGCGGTCTTGAGCCGGAGGTCTATGCCTATAGAGGCGTAGTGCTCGGACGTCTGGAGAAAGAGGCGTTCGAAGTCCGGTATCTCCTTTCCGAGCACGAACGGTATGCCGCACGGGCTGTAGGCCACGTCCTCGAATTCCGTGAATACGGTAACGGACGCGGCGGGGGCTACAGACTTCGACGTGGACGCGGCCGATATGCCGCCCGCGCCGCCTCCTATTATGATTATCCGCAAATTGTCATTACTCATCCGGTTTCACCCCTTAACGTCTCGTTATAAATTTGCCCCGCCCGGAGGGCATAGACGCCCGCCGTGCGGTCAATCCCGCCATATCGCGGCAATAATCCGGCTCCGGGCATAATGCCCTTTAACTCACGCCGATCTGCTTCGTAAACTTTTTAAACCTGACCCCGTTTGCGCCCGCCGACTTTTCGAAATCGTGGAGCGCGGAACACTCTCCGCAGCTGACGCAGCCTGCTTTGCTGTTTTTCGCGACCCCGTCGTGCTTCGCCAGTATCTTCGCCGCCTCCGTGTACACATACTCCATTATCTCGGGCCTGGGCGGCGCCGCGTTCTCCATGGGCGTGCCCGCGATAGGCCTGAACGGCACTATGAACGGGTAAACCCCGATCTCGGCGCAGAGGGCCGTCCCTTCGATGACGGTCTCTGTCCTCTCCCCGAGCCCGACCAGTATGTACGTGCTGACCTGCCACCTGCCGAACACCCTCACAGCCTCTTTCCAGGCCGCTATATATTTATCGAGCCCGATCGCGGCCTTCCCCGGCGTGACGGTCCTGAACACGTCGGGGTCGAATGTCTCTATGTGTATGCCGAGCGTGTCCACGCCCGCCTCCTTTAACCTTTTAAGCCACGCAAGGTCCTCCGGCGGTATTATTTGAAGCTGTATCGGGAGGCCCGTCGCGGTCTTCACCTCGCGGCAAATCTCCGCGTACTTCGCGAGCGCCTTCTCCTCGTCGGGGGCCACCCCCGACGTGAATACGACGTTCGTTATGCCGTCGAGCTCCTTCGCGAGCGTAAGGGTCTCGACGAGGCTCCTTGCGTTCTTGAATCCGACTGTGCTCCTGTCCTTAAGGGTGAGCTCGATGCCGCAGAACTTGCACCTCCTCTCGTCTTCCCAGAAATCGCACGTCTGGAGGAGAGTGGTCGCGAACGTCGTAGGGCAGTGGAGGAGCCCTATGCGCTGCATCGGGATGCCGGCCGAAGTCTTGTGCTCCTGGAACCTGGAGACTTTCTCCATCAGCTCCACCTGCGCTACCGCGACCCCGTCCTTGAATATCCAGTACTCCCCGTTTATCTGGTCCAGATGATAGGGAGATGAGCTGACGAAACCGCCGACTACCGGAATGTTCGCCTCGCCGCCCGAAAGGATCTTCAGGTGGATGCCTCCGGTAGGCCCGGCGCCCCCGCTTCTGACATCTTTAGTATCGGGAATCCTTAACCCGTAACTCTGCAACTCCACTTTAAGGGTTCTTGAATCCATATCGTGCCCCCTTTAATTGGTTAGACAAAAAAACTCTTGCAGGCTCACCCTTACAAACCTGTAAATCTATCCGCCTGTACGGATATAAAATAACGCCTTACGGCCGAATGGAAAGTATAAGGTACGAAAACCTTATACAGTCCAGGTGCTGAACATCATAGCGCCGGCCCTGTGGTGCTCGATAACGATGTCCAGAATATCCGTCGGATGGATCGGTATTACGCCCTCGAGGAAGCTCGACTCGTTCTGACCGAGGAGAGCCGCTGCCGAGAAACGGCACGCCAGGACCTTTATACCTTCGCTCATCATCCTGTTGACGAGGTTCGGGTAGAGCTGTATGCCCGCGCCGTAGCCGTCGTCGCCTACGTTCGGCCAGCCCCTGTAAACGGGTATGCCCGACGCAGGGCCGTAGAACAGCACGGTCGTTTCGTACCCCTTCTTCTTCGTCCTTATCGCCGTCAGCATGTTGATGCCCGCGACCGAGCCCTCGTAAGGGACCGAGTGAATGAGGAAGAGCGCTTTCTCGCCCGGTTTCGCCTGGTGGTCCGGATAGAGCTTCTCCTCGTAATTAACTAACGCTTTACCCTTTTGGGGCCTGTCCGCTTTAACTCTGTCTACTGCCATTGTAAATTACCTCCTGTAATTTATTTAGAATCAGACCCCGGGGCTCGCGCCCCGGGCTTTTTCTCGATGTTATGCCCGGATTATTCCCAACTCCCTTAACTCCATCATATTATAAATCACAAACTTAATCAATCGAATCGGCATATCTCCCTACCGCCGGGCGTTCCGGGAGCCCGCCGGCTTCCGTGTAATTCTCACTGCGTTATCTCGGTCCCGCCCTTTCCGTTGATGGCGGCGTCCATCTTCTCGGCCGAGGTAATGACCGCCTTCTTCCCGCCCGCGCGGAGGAAGCTGATTGCGGCTTCGATCTTGGGCCCCATGCTTCCCGGAGGGAAATGCCCCTCCTTGTGATAACGCTCCGCTTCTTCGAGCGTGATCCTGGAAAGGAGCTTTTCTTCGGGCTTCCCGAAATTTATAGCCACCTTTTCGACCGGAGTGATGAGGACGAGTATTTCGGCCCCTATGAGTGTCGCGAGCTTCTGCGCGGCGAAGTCCTTGTCGATTACCGCGGCTATTCCCTTGAGCTGCCCCTTCCTGTCCCTCAAAACCGGGATGCCGCCCCCTCCGCACGCGATCACTACGTAGCCCTTGTCCGCCATTTCCGAGATTTCCCTTTTTTCCACTATATCTATCGGCCTGGGCGAGGGCACGACGCGCCTGTATCCGCGCCCCGAGTCCTCCTTCATCACCCAGCCCTCCCTCTTCCGGAGGTTCCTGCTCTCCTCCTCGGTGAAGAAGGGGCCGATGAATTTCGTCGGGTTCTTGAACGCCGGGTCGTTTTCGGAGACCACCACCTGCGTCACGAACGCGACGGTCGGGTTCGACATCTTCTTTTCCGTGAACAGGTTCCTTAGCCTCTGCTCGATCATGTACCCGATCTGCCCCTGCGTCATCGCGTTACAGACGTCGAGAGGCATGGGCGGTATCGAAGGAGAAAGGGACTCCTGCTGCATGAGAAAATTCCCCACCTGGGGGCCGTTCCCGTGCGTTATCACGACCCTGTAACCCATATCGAAAAGGCCTATGAGCTTCCTGCACATCTTATCGGTCTTCATTATCTGCTCTACGTAAGTACTCTTGCCTTTATGGTCCATCAGGGCGTTACCCCCGAAGGCTACAACTGCTGTCTTCATATGTTCCCCCTGTTTATCACCCTCTCCCCCCCGGCCGCTATAAAGCCCGCGGCCCTCGACGCAAGGGCGTTCGTCGGAAAGACCATAACGCCTTCTTTCCTGAGCTTCTCTTCCTGGGCGTGGAGCCCCTGCGGGTCCCGCTCCGTGCCGCACACGTGAGCGACGTACGCGACAGAGCGTCCCTTTTTCCGGGCAGCCGCCTTCGCCGCCCTTATCGCCGGCAGGAGGTCTCCCGCCGGGTCGGGGCTCGCCACGTAGCCGAGCACGACGTCGAAGAGTATTACGGCTACGTCGGGCTTCGCGGCTTCGTTTATAAGCCTTTCGCTCCTGAGCGCCGCGTCTATCATCGGGTGCGGGCGTCCGACCGTGAATTCCTCCTCCCCCAGATCGACGCACGTGTTGCCCATGCTGACGTTCGAGTCCCTGAGCCTGTTTTTCTTGTTGAGCGGCGCGTTCGAGTAAATATCCCCGAGTGTCTGTGTGAGTATCTGCTGTGCCTCGTAGCAGAGCGTACCTCCCGAGAATATCCCTCTAAGGTAACGCTGGCCGCGCTTCTGAGCGCGGACGTATTTCCCGGCCTGTCTCTTCCAGTTCTTCCCCGGGGCGGGCGCGTGCTTCTTACCGCCCCCGTTTACGAGGCCGAGCGCCGAATATGCCGCCTCTTCCAAAGTCGATACGAGCTTTATATTTGCGTCACCGGGCGCGCGCATAGCATGCCCGAGGAAGCACACGACTGCGGGCTTTCCGGTCTCGCCTATCGCGGCGAGTATCTTTTCCGCTACCTTTTTCGAAGGCGGCTTCGAGACGACGAGCAGCACCTTCGTATTATTATCGCTGCCCAGTATCCTGAGCGCCGCGAGCGTCATTATCCCGCCCACTTCCTCCGACAGGTCCCTTCCCCCGACCCCTATCGCGTGCGTTATGCCCGAGCCCGAGTTGCTGAGCAGGCTCGTCACCTCCTGCATACCCGTCCCTGCGCCCGCGACTACGCCTATCGGGCCCTTTTCTATCACGTTCGCGAAGCCGAGCCCCGTGCCGTTTATTATCGCCGTGCCGCAGCCCGGGCCCATGACCAGAAGCCCGCGCCCGGACGCCCTTATCTTTAGCTCTATTTCTTCTTCAATCGTTACGTTATCACTGAATAAAAATGTGTGAAGCCCCTTTTCGATCGCCTTCGAGACCTCGAGCTTCGCGTATTCCCCGGGGACGGAAATGAGCGCTATATTCGCGCCCGGAAGGACGTTCAACGCGGCATCCAGGCCCTTTACCGCCTCGGCCTCCCCCGCCCGCTGAACCCCCTGAGGGGTAAGGAGCGAATCGAGCATGTCTATCGCCTCCCGCGCTTTTGACTCCGATTCCGCCTCGACCGCAACGATGAGGTCGTTCGCGTTCGCCGATTCCGGGACCTCCGCGATGAGCCCCGCTTCCCTGAGCATCTTCAGATTGGCTTCGGTCGCCATTATCGCCGAGGCCTTTTTTATACCGGGAACCGCGCCGAGCTTTCGGCTGAGCTGCATGAGCTTGAGCGAGTCCTGGTAATGATTCTTTTTAATGATGCTGGCTATCGCCATAATAGTTCCCTTACTGAATGCCTATCCGTCCCGCGCCCCCGACGCCGCTTGCGTCCCCGGTATCAGGCCGCGAGCTTGTATCTCTGTCCATACGCGCTGATCGCCTTAACGAAACAATCGTAAGGCGCCTTCACTATGCCCGCGCCTATCTGCCCCGCGCCCGAGCTCTTGTGGACGACTGCGCTGTTGATGCTGGGCAGTATCCCCGTCTCGACCACCTTTCTGAGGTCAATCCCCGTGGGCGTGCCTTCAAAATCGAGAGCGGGTATTCCGAACTTGGGGTTCCTGAGCGTAGTTATGAGCTGCATTCTCTTCGTGATGCTTATCGATTCCTCGACACCCCCGCCCGCGAACGCGGCCATGGAAGGGGCGGCCGCTATGGCGAACCCTCCGAGTCCCGTGGTCTCGATTATGGAGCTGTCCCCTATATCGGGCGCGCCGTCCTCAGCGCTATATCCCGGATTGTAGAGGGCGTCGAGCAAATACGGCGCCGGGGCAGTGAACCATGTGTCCCCGAGGCCGCTAACTCTTATGCCGAAGTCAGTCCCGTTCCGGGACATGGCCGTGACTATGGTCGAGTCCTCGATCCCGTGCGCAGCGTCCATGGCGAGCTTGCACGCGGTCATCGTGACGTTCAGGAAAAAGTGGCTGTTCCCCGCTATGAACCTATATACCTCGAGCGCCCTTTCACGGGGCAGGTCGAGCTTGAAGAGCGTCTCGGCGATTATCTTGAGGAATATGTTCGTCGACGCCGCGTGCCTGTTATGGCACTCGTCCCCCATCTGAATACCCTGCGCCAGGATGCCCCACACCGGTATCCCGCCCGTCATGCCGAGAGCCCTTTTCATCACGGGCGCGAACACGTCCCTCATCCACCTGAGACGCTTTATCGTCTCCTCCCCTACGGAGCCGAACCAGAGGACCTTCCCTCCGCCCTCGTTGAACGTCGAATAAACGGCCTTGCCGCGCGCCGCGTCCTTCGTCACTATGACCGGCATCGATGCGGAGATTATCCCCGTCATCGGGCCCACGGCGTCGTGATAGTGGTTGGGAGAGAGTTTTATTTTTTTCGATTTTATGAGTGCTTCTGCGCCCTTGTCGTCCGGGGCGAGGTCCTCGAATATGAGCGCTCCCCTGACTGCCCTCTTCATCGGGTCGCACATCCTCCGCCACGTAACGGGGGGCCCCGCGTGGAGGATCGTATCCGGAGTCATCCCCGGAATTACGGAAAGCGCGGTATCGACTTGAGACAGCACGGGCTCCGTCGAGAGGAGCCTCTCTAACGAACTCGCGTTCGCCTCCCTTATGCGGTCGCCCGTATACCTGAATCCGGGCTTCTCAGCGCCTTTAATGGACATTCGTCCGCCTGCTCCTTCCGCCCGTTATGACGGCGGTACCGCCAGTATCCAAAGTAATTTGGCCTTGCTCTGCCCCACGTTTTTCCATTTGTGCTCGAGGAGCGTCCTGAAGTGGATGCTGTCCCCGGGGCCTATAGTGTATGTCTTGTCGTATACCTGGAACTCGACTCTCCCGCTGATGCAGTAGACGAGCTCCTCTCCCCTGTGCTTCATAGGCTTCTTGCCGCTCGACGCGCCGACCTCGAGCACGGAATACGCGGCGGTCATGATGAAATCCCCGTACTTCTTGGCCGATATCCCCTGAAGCTCGAGACCTTTCTTAAACGTGAGTATCGGCTCCCTATCCTTCGCGGAGACGAAAACGACGTCGCTGTCCTCGACTTTTTCCTCTATGAAATGGCTCACCTTTTTCCCGAGCGCGTCCGAGATCTTCATCATCGTCGTGATCGTGGGCGTTATGCCGTTCGACTCGATCTTGTGAATCGCCGCCGCCGATATGCCCGATTTATTCGCGAGATCCTTAAGCGAAAGCCGCCTCTCGGTACGCATGTTCTTTATCTTCTCGCCGAGCCTCGATACTATGTGATCGATCTGATATTTCTCAGCCGCCATTATCCACCTGTGCCGTACCGGAAGGGTTCACCCCGATGAGGGGCTCTTCGTTAAAATTCCAGAATACCGCCTTTTCGCCGCCGTCCGTAAAGAAAACCCTGCTGTCGTTTATGACCCTGCCTATCGTTTCGCATACGAGGCCCCCGTCCCTGAACCTCTCCTTTATATGTTGCGTCTTCTCCGGCCGGGACGATACGATGAAGCCGTAACTCGGGAATGTCAGGAGCCACTTTTGGAGCGGCACGTCCCCGGGCGCGGGAATGCGGTCGAGATAAATTTCAGCCCCGGCCTTCGAGCCCTCCAGCATCATAAGGGCGGAGCCTATAAGCCCGGCCATGCTCACGTCCTTTGCGGCGTCCGCGAGACCCGATTCCGCAAGCTGCGGAAGTATTTCGAGCTGCCCCCGGAGCGCGTCTTCGGCGAGCCCGCTCGAAGAGTCCCAGAAATTAAACGCAGGATAGAACTTGCCGTCGAAGTCGGAGGCGAAAACAATGTCGTCGCCCGCGAGGGCGCCGAAGCCCGAGAGGAGCCGTTCGGCCTTCCCGAGTATGAACACGGACAGTGAGCCGGATTCGGCGTCTAACGTCGTGTGCCCGCCCACTACAGGGACACCGTAACGCCCGGCGTTGTCCCTTATGCCGCGGAGGACCTCTCCGGCGCTTTCCTGGTTCTTGGAGAAGAGCACGTCCACGAGCGCGACAGGCCTGCCGCCCATGGCGTATATATCGTTCACGTTCGTGAGCACGGAAGTCCTGCCCGCGAGATATGGATTCGAATTTAAGAGCGGCTGGTATACGCCCTCGGCGGCGAGCAGCAGGTATCCGTCGCCGGATTTTATGGCCGCCGCGTCGTCCCCGAGAAGGAGCTCGTTCCCGTCTATCCGGGGCGCGAGCGGGAAGTACCGCCATAGGCCGGCCAGGTACTGCTTTTGAACGAGCCTGGTCGAGGATTTGAGTATTCGGATCAGATTCTGCAATCACTCTTCCTTTACTCTTTTATGCGGAGTCCAGGTCCGCTTCCATAAGCTGATGCGTGACGCCTTCGTATTCGACCGGCTCCCCGACGGGCTTCCAGCCGAGCCTCTTGAAAAAATTTACGTTCTGAGGCTGTACGTAGGCGAGAAATTTTTTACATCCCCTCGATTTGACCGTCTCTACGGCGAACCTAACGAGCCCCGAGCCCACGCGGCCGTTCCTGTAACCGTTAGCCGCCGTGAGTCGCCCGCCGTACCAGGTGTCGTTACCCGTCGTGTAGCACCTCACTCCCCCGACCATTACCCTGTCGGGCCCCTTGAGCGCGATTACGTGTACCGCCCCCCGGTCACGCTCGTCCACGTCCGTTCCGCTGAATATCTTCTGTTCTTCCACGAAAACCGCGTGGCGGAGCCTGAAATAATTACCGATCTCTTCCCCGCTCTCAGCGATCTTGAATGTGTATTCCCCGGACTTTCGAATGTGCGCTTCCCCAACCTGTTTGAATGTGTGTACCGGCGGTCACTGAACATGCGCCCGGCCTGCTTTTAATGCGCCCCCCCGAATGTGTCCCCCCCCCGTGCTGCCCCCGCGCTCCCCCGATGTGACGCCGCCGGCTCGTCCACTATATTGGACACTATATCAACTTTAGTAAATCAAGTCAAGGTGCCCTCAATGTCCGGAAACGGACGCGCCCGTGCGCTCCGGGAAGTAGTGTTTAACAGGCCGCAAACAGGAATGTGCGCGCCTTGACTAGCGCATATATATTTCCTATAATGTACGATGTGTGTACTATAGGAAAACAACATGCCCATCTATGAATACCATTGCCCCAAGTGCCGCAAAGAAGTAAGTATTTTTTTCCTGACCGTATCGGAAGCCCTGGAAGAAAGACCCGTATGCCCTGAATGCGGAAGTAAAAAGCTCGGGCGGGTCATGTCGAATATCTCTTCGGTATCCAAAGCCTATGACGCTAAAAATACAGGCGTCCCGGATGCAAGAACCGGAGGTGAAGACACGGCTTCCCTCGCCCGCGTTATGCGCGAGTCGAGCCGGAAGTCAAAGTCCGGCTACGGGGAGCAGTTCAGCGAGGTAGCGGCCCGTCTCGAAAAAGGGGAGCCGTCGAAATCGATAGAGAAGAAGCTCAGGAAAAGGGTCGGCGAGACGATGGAAACGAATTGACGGGGGCGGACAAGGGGGGGCGGATTAAGAGGGACAGGC
>JAHKKQ010000022.1 GCA_020027805.1 Candidatus Dadabacteria bacterium | reverse complement strand
ATCCGCGCCGTCGTGTCCTGCTCTTCCTTTCCGTCATCGGATGAGACAGCGAAAAGAATTTCGCTGTGCTCGGCGATAAATGCCGCGGTGAATATCTCCGTCGTTGTCCGGTCCTCCGCCGAGCCGTATCTCGTCCCGACGAGTTTGGACCCCATGAGCGACGAGATGTCTATCGACGACTCGGCCCGTCCTAGAAGCTCCGAGAGATCTTCTCCGTATTTACAATCCGGGAGGGCTTTTTTATACTGCCCGGGCGGGCAGGGAAGTATCGCTATAAGCCTGGCGCGAAGGTGCTCGATCGCGAGCCTCGCGAGCAGGCATTCGTCACCCCCGGAGAGAGAAGATATTACGATGAACGGGGAGCGCGGAAACGTATTTCTGAGCCTGACCATCTCCGGGGGGATGAGAGCGGAGATCCGCTCGTCATCGGGGGAATCACCTTTCCGGCCGCTCACGCCAACAACAATCGGGATCAGATAGTCTTCGCTTACAGGCGGCATATTCCAGTGTCGGTATTGATTCGGGCTTCCATCCCGGAAACCCGACTGCGTTCCGGGAGTGTGCTTCCCAAGCCGGACATCGTCCCCGGGATAAAAGCCCAGGTGTTCCGTTCGGCCTCACTCATAAACACGAAAGCCTTCGTCGCCGGTCTTTCGTATAAAATCGTATCGGTCTCTTCAATCAATATACGATCGAGCTTTTTAAAGGTTTCAGAATGACAACCCTTACAGTAACAGGCTCCGTAATCGTGATCGCACATCGGATACCGATACCCCGCTTAACCCAGTGATATTACAATTCTAATAATGCGGGAGTAATAATTCAATAACGCCGTCAAGTCAGCACCTTCCGGAGAGAAGCCAAAAGGCTTCATTGCAGAGCCGCCCCCCGTGATAACCGCCGCCCTTAAGACGGTAACGGTTCGCAGTGTGCGGACCCCCACGGCTATATTTTCGAAATGAACAATTCTGTTGCGAAAATCGACTCTCACCGTATATAATTGAATGACTTATGCATGATGAGTCAGTATAAGACCTTAAACAGCGGAGGAAGCACCGTTATGAAAAAGCAGAAGCTCTTGATCTTGGTATTACTCGCGGCATGTCCGTTTATTCTGACGGGCTGCCTCGCAGCAGCGGCCGTCGGCGGGGCGGCGGCGGCGGGCGCCGGCACGGTAGCGTATATAAAAGGCGAATTAAAAGCCACCGAAGAAGCGACTCTCAACAAAACCTGGGAAGCCACTGTAGCCGCTATCGATGAACTCCAGTTCCTGGTCGTCAATAAGCTTAAGGACAACGTATCGGCCGAGCTTGAATCGAAAACGGCCGACAATAAAACCGTGAAGATACAGCTCAAAAGGGTCACCGACAACCTCACCGACATATCCATCAGGATCGGGACGTTCGGCGATGAAAGCCTTTCGCGCTATATTCTGAGCAAGATAGAGGCCAAGCTCTAGAGTCTATAACCGAACGGGGGCCGGGGCGTATTCGAATCCTTATCTACGCCGACACCGCAGGCGAGGACACGAAATGCCCGCGACCCGTTAATACCGGCTTCGGGACGGAACGATATGCTTTCCACCGAAAGAGCCAGACAGATAGCGAAGGATTGGATGGCGTCGTGGAACAGGCATGACCTCGATTCTATTCTTTCCCACTATTCGGATGACGTGGAATTCACTTCTCCGTTCGTGGTAAGCCTCATGGGGGAATCTTCCGGTACGATAAGAGGAAAGGAGAAGCTCAGGGAATATTTCGGGAAGGGACTCAAGGTATATTCCGATCTCAAATTCGAGCCCTTGCAGGTGCTGACGGGGGTCAACAGCCTGACAATTTATTATCGGAGTGTCAAAGGGATGCTTGCCGCTGAGGTCATGTTTCCGGGAAGTGACGGAAAGATAGAGAGGGTCGTCGATCACTATAGGGAATGATAAACATACGCCGCGGAATAATCCGGCTTATTCATCAGAAAGAAGAACCGGGCTGTTTTAAAAACTCAATCTCCTCCGGCGACGATTCTCTGCCTAGTATCCTGTTTCTATGCGGGTATCTCCCGAATCGTTCTATAATCGCATAATGCCTCTCGGCGTAATCCCTGTTGTTTGAGAGCATTTCCGCCAATTCAGGCGGAGAAGGGAAACCCTTTGCGAGGGCCCCGAAAAGGGCTATCGACCTCTCCTGCATTTCGAGGTCCTCAGAGTGCATGAACGGCATATAGAAGAAAACCCTCATGACCGGGGGGAGCCCCTTATCGAAGCCCTTTTCAATCCCCCTCGCTGCTATCTCGAGAGCCCGGGCGTCCTGTGAAAAGGCCCCGGGCGTATCCCTGTAAATGTTCCTCGAGAACTGGTCGAGTAATACAATAAGGGCCAGCGTGCCGCGAGGTGTCTTTTCCCATTCCCGGAGCTCGCCTTCTTTCGCGTTTACGAGGCCGGGCTCGAAATTATTCCTGATGTAATCATCAGTCTTTTGGTCCTTTGCCCACCACATCCGGCTCAATTCCAGAGGAGGCATCCCCCCTTTCTCCGGTTTTCCGAACCAGAAATCGAGTATCCGCGCCTGATTTTCCTCGTCGTTACCTGATGCCATAAGCTTCTTTTTTAGTATATCGGATTTCCCGAAATTGACCCTTTGACGATGCATGTTTTCACGGAATCTTCATAATTTTTTTTGCCCCCTCTTGTAAAAGAATTGCCAAGATGTTACTATGTGCGAGTCTGATTTTTACTAACTTGCATTTTGTCCGCCGATATAACCCTAAAAATCTCATAAATTTGATTAGTTATATTAAAATTACCCTTTAATAAAGAGTCACAACTCTATTGCCCGCATAAATATTTTTACGACTGCAAAAATCTTTTCTGCTAACCTTCCGAAGTCACACGAATTTATACTTAGGGAAAAAAGGCCGAGAAATACCCTATTGACAACCACAACATATTGTGGTTCAATCGTTCCATAGCACAATATATCATGTAGTTTTACCGAAAGGAGGTTGTCCAGATGTCTTCTGATAAACTCAGCCCCACACAGACCAACGGAAACGGCCACGGGACTAATTTGATAGAGAAAAACCTGGAACCGGAAATCGAAACATCAGCGGCTGAAAACACCCCGGAAGAGGAAGAATTCGTCCAGAAGACGGAAGGGGTCATGGACATCCCGGAAAAAACCCTGAAAGCGTTCGGCGGTGACGACCTGCGAGCAAGGGTCTTTTACGAGAAATACGCCCTCAGGGACAAAACCGGCAGGATAGTGGAGCTGACCCCGGAGGACATGTGGAGGAGGGTCGCGAGGGAAATAGCCTCCCCTGAGAAGTCGAAAGAGTTGAAAAAGGAGTGGGAAGACAACTTCTACTGGCTTCTTTCGAATTTTAAATTTATACCCGGCGGCAGAATACTTTTCGGCGCCGGGCAGAACAGACGGTCCACACTGCTCAACTGCTACTATATGCCCATAAAAGAGGATTCAATCGAGGGTATTTTCGAATGGTGCAAAGAAGCGGCGAGGACTTACTCGTTCGGCGGCGGCGTGGGGACCGACATATCCATTCTCAGGCCCAAAGGCGCCCCGGTTAACAATTCGGCGATCTATTCCACGGGCGCGGTATCGTTCATGGACCTGCTCTCGACAACGACAGGCACCATAGGCCAGGCCGGAAGACGCGGCGCGCTTATGATAACGATTAACGTCAGCCACCCGGACATAACGGAATTTATCGACGTAAAGAACGACACGGAGAGGTCCCGTGTCAATTTCGCGAACATCTCCGTGAAGATCTCGGACGAGTTCATGCGCGCTGTCGAGGAAGACAGGGATTTCGAGCTCAAGTTCGAGAACGAGAAGGTCAAATATACGAAAACCGTCCGCGCGAGAAACATATGGGAAAAGCTCGTAAAATCGGCATGGGCATCAGCCGAGCCGGGCGTCATATTCTGGGATGCCGTAAAAAAATATTCCCCGACCGAATACGCCGGAATGGAAGTAAACGGCGTCAACCCCTGCAGCGAGCAGGCCCTGGAGGATTACGGCAACTGCTGCCTCGGGAACGTCAACCTGTCCCCGTTCGTCAAAGACGCATTTACGGAGGAGGCTTCCATCGACTGGGAGAACCTCGAGAGGGCTTTCAAGTACTCGGTCAGGTTCCTCGACAACGTACTCGATTACAACATGAATAAGCACCCGCTCGTATATCAGACGAAGTCGTCGATGCATTCGAGACGCAGGTGCTTGCCGGAACCACGAGCGGCGTAGAACCGATGTTTGCATTATCATACTTCAGGCGCTCCAAATCCCTCTCGAAAGGGGAATTCAAGGTCTATCACCCGCTAGTAGCGGAATACATGGAAAAGTACAAACTCGAAAGCGAAAAAGATATCCCGAAGACATTCGTAACATCACACGAGATCTCGCCTGAAATGAGAGTGCGCATGCAGGCCGCCATACAGAAGCATATTGATTCATGCATTTCCAGCACGGTGAACCTCCCGGCCGATATAACGCTCGACGAAGTGGAAAAGATCTACTTCCTCGCGTGGAAGCTCGGCTGTAAAGGCATTACGGTTTACAGGGAGGGATCAAGAGAGGGCATCCTGGTCACGGAAGACCAGGCGAAAGCCCAGCAGGAAACTAAAGATAGAAATGAAATAAAGCTTCCGACCCAGACCCAGGACGAAGGGATGAAAAAAACCCATCACCCCAACCCCATCTCATCCCTTCGTCCATCCCAAATGCCGGAGATCAAGCCGATAAAAAGGCCTCAGTTCCTGCAGGGGTTTACGGAGGTCATAAAGACGGGATACGGAAACCTTTACGTTACGATCAACACCTATGACGGAAGGCCGTTCGAGGTCTTCGTTCAGATAGGTAAATCCGGCTATTCGACAATGGCCGACGCAGAAGCTACGGGGAGGCTCGTTTCACTCGCGCTCAGGTCGGGTGTGAGCGTTAAGGACGTAGTGGAGCAGCTCGAAGGGATCGGCGGATCGTCCCCGGTTTTCTCGGAAGGGAAGCTGGTGATGTCGATACCCGATGCGATAGCGACTGTATTAAAGAAACACTTCGTCCAGGCAGTGGAGAATTCGACGGAATCGGCAAGGCGGACGGTGGATTTGAACCTCGAGCGCTGCCCCGACTGCGGAGACAGGGCGCTCGCGTTCGAGCAGGGATGTATGACCTGCAGAAGCTGCGGCTTTTCCAAATGCGACTAATCGATTCAAAAACCCTATAAGAGGATGATGTTTAGAAAAAAGCCCGACCCCCTAAAAGAGGTTGGGCTTTTTTCTTTAATAGTATATTTTATATCATGACTCTGAAATTCCTGACCGCGGGCAAACGATATGACTGAACAAAAAAAAGGAAGCATCATAGCAGGCCTCTTCTGGATGCTCATTATCTCCATACTCCTGTTCTGGATACCATCGATAGGCCCCCTGATAGCGGGCATTGTGGGCGGCAAAAAGTCGGGCGGCGTCGGGAACGCTATTATAGCTGCGCTCCTGCCCGCGATTCTCCTGGGCGGTTTACTCTTCTTATTCGGATCTGCGCTCACGGGCGCCCCCCTGATAGGCTTCGTAGCCGGTGCGGGCGCGTTCGTGCTGGTAGTGTCGAACGTCGGTCCGCTCCTGATAGGCGCTGTAATCGGCGGACTGCTTACCGATTAACCGGCACTGGTCCGAATCCGGGTTTGCCGGATTTATTCGAATTCAATCTGCAGGAAAAAGAAATATGGAATTGGTTCCTGGACGGTGCGCATCCGTCCGGGCATTCAGATTAATACGGTATTGGAATTGAGGGATGAAAAATCTCCCCCGGGATTATCTGAGAAAGCTTTCCAGATGGTCTTTGATATCCGAATTGGCGAGCTTCCCCAACGCCGCCTTTTCAATCTGCCTTATTCTCTCTCGTGTAAGGTTGAACTTCCTTCCGATCTCATCGAGCGTATACGTGCTGTGCTGGTCGATTCCGAACCTGAGCCTCAAAATCTCTTCCTCCCTCGGATTGAGGAGCATGAGGGCCTCCCTCAGCTTATCAGTGAGGTCCGATTTTGCTACGAGGGAATCGGGGATTACGGTATCGTTATCGGCGATTGAGTCGAGGAGCGTCGTTTTCTCCCCGTCGAGTATAGGCGTGTCGAGACTGATGGCGTCCTTGGTGGACCTCAGTATACGCTTTACCACCTCGACGGATATTCCTGACTTGCGCGCAATTTCCTTGGGGGTGGGCTTTCTGTTTAGTTTCTTGGCCAGAAGCGCATTTACCTTGTAAACCCTGTTCGCCTGTTCGAGGAGGTATACAGGGACCTTGATAGTCCTGGTCTGTCCCTGAAGCGCCCTCAGTATTGCCTGGTGTATCCACCACGACGCGTATGTCGAGAACTTGAAACCCTTTCTGTGGTCGAATCTCTCGACCGCCCGCATGAGCCCCATATTCCCTTCCTGAATTAGGTCCGAGAGCGGGAGCCCCCTGCCCATGTACTTTCTCGATATGGTGATGACGAGCCTCAGGTTGGCCTTTACGAATCTCTGTTTAAATCTTTTTGCGTTTTCCGAATAAACCCTTATAAATGCATTAAGACTCTTTATGCGCTTTTCGAGGTACCCGCTCTTTAACCTGCCGTGCCCGTTCCGGTGTCCGTTGGCGACTTTTATTTTTATATTTCCGTCAGCCAATTTTCCCACGAGGCTCACCAGCTCGCGCGACCTCGATTCGCATTTTTTTATTTTTGCTGAAATCTCGACCTCTTCCTGAGCGGTGAAAAGAGGCTCGACCGACATATCCTTGAAATAGACGTAAAGCAGCCGGAGCTGTTCGTCCGGGGTATCGTCGGATTTCGATTTCGAGTTTGCTTTTCCCGAATCGTATTCATTGTCATTCCCCTCGTCCCTGGAATAACTGTCTTTAAAATTTATTGACGAGACCTCGTCGTCTTCCCTCTCGAACTCTACATACTCGCTTACGGATGCAGTTTCATCAAGATCGTTGTATTTAGTTTCCATATATTCTTCCTTTTAACTATTTTCAACTGCTGAAACAAAATCGAAGATGTTTCCGGGTATTAGTTCTCACAAATAAGCTTTGGAAACGAAAGGGGTGGGGGATTACCATTCCTCCTGATACTAACTCCAACACATATAAAGCTTTGCTGTTATACAATCCCTTGCCGTAGATTAAGAAATTTCTTCCAACGCAACAACTTATAACCGCAATCTAAAACTGTCCTGCCTTCCGGTTACCGCCAATTCTATCAAATTCTAAAAAGTATTGCAACCTACTTTGATGAGGTGTAATTCGAAGCCACCTGCTTCCAGTTAACGACGTTCCACCAGGCCGCGATATAGTCGGGCCTCCTGTTCTGATAATTGAGGTAGTAAGCATGTTCCCAGACGTCCAGGCCGAGTATCGGGGTTAATCCTTCCGACAACGGGCTGTCCTGGTTCGGAGTGGATGTAACGGCTAGTTTTCCGCCGCCGACCGAGAGCCATGCCCAGCCGCTTCCGAACCGCCCCGCGGCGGCCTTCGAGAACTGATCCTTGAAACTGTCGAATCCCCCGAATGCGGATTTTATCGCCTCCGCCAGCTCGCCCGAGGGTTCGCCCCCGGCCTTGGGGGCCATTATCGTCCAGAATAGGCTGTGGTTAGCGTGGCCTCCGCCGTTATTCCTGACCACCGTTCTGATATCTTCCGGCACAGCGTTTAAATCCCTGATCAGGTCTTGAACGCTTTTCTCCGCAAGCGCCGGGTACTTTTCGAGGGCTGCGTTTACGTTATTGATATACGTCTGATGGTGCTTTGTATGATGAATCTCCATGGTACGGGCATCAATGTGAGGCTCCAGTGCATCGTAACTATAAGGAAGCTTTGGCAGTTGGTATGGCATGGTTTCTCCCCACAGATTAAATTTTTTTCAAATGGAGAACCGATGTTTCAGGTATTTCACATTGAAAAATTGATTTATAAACACCAAAATCCGAATAAATACCCACCGGCCTTCATTAGCTCGGTTAACCAACTTATTTTAACCTTATATATAAGCCGTGTCAAAGCATTTTCGGCAGGGACACTGCCGCAATCTTCATATTCCGACGAATCCAATGTATATTAATTGCCGGGCACGGAGATTCCGAGATTGACAGTACCCGCCATAACTGGTAATTTTTACCATATAATAATTTATATATTCTGGATACATGATATCCATAAAGAGATATAACCATGCAGGTAACTAAAACTCTCGACTATGCAGTAAGGTCCCTGACGTACATAGGGCACGAGCCCATAGTCAAGCACAGCATGAAGGAGATTTCCGAGCACCAGCACATACCCCTCAATTATCTCGCCAAGATTATGAGAAGGCTGGTCAAGAAAGGAATCGTCAGGTCTATGGTAGGGCCCTACGGCGGCTACACTCTGCGGAAAGCCCCGGGCGATATCAGCTTGCGGGACATTTATGAGGCGATAGAGGGGGAGATAAGGATAGTAGACTGTATGGACGGGAACGGCATCTGCCAGTTACATGAAGCGTGCCCTCAGCTCCCGGTCTGGGACAGGGTGCAGTTATCCATGGTAAAAATACTGGAAGAGACGACGCTTGAGCAAATGCTTTCGGATAGAGGCATACGCGGCTTTACCAGGGTGAATTAAGGAGGCGTTAATGAGTATCGATTTGGAGAAATTGGCCGAGCAGGAATATAAATACGGGTTCTTTACGGACATCGAGCAGGAAATCGCCCCAAAGGGCTTGGGCGAAGACACTATAAGGCTGATTTCGAGCAAGAAGCAAGAGCCGGAATGGCTCCTCGAGTGGAGATTAAAAGCCTATAGACACTGGCTTACAATGAAAGAGCCCCGGTGGGCGCATGTTTCGTTCCCGCCGATCGACTATCAGAACATAAGCTATTACGCCGCCCCCAAAGTGAAAGTGGGGCCCAAGAGCCTGGACGAGATAGACCCGGAGATAAGAAAGACATACGAAAAGCTGGGCATTCCGCTCGACGAGCAGATGATGCTTGCCGGGGTAGCCGTGGATGCGGTATTTGACAGCGTATCGGTAATTACGACGTTTAAGGAGAAGCTCGCCGAGGTAGGAGTGATATTCTGCTCCATATCGGATGCTGTGCGGGAGCACCCCGCGCTAGTGAAAAAGTACCTCGGGTTCGTGGTCCCTCAAAACGACAACTTCTACGCGGCGCTGAATTCGGCTGTATTCACGGACGGCTCATTCGTGTACATCCCCAAAGGGGTCCGCTGCCCCATGGAGCTCTCGACATACTTCAGGATAAACGCGGAAAGCACCGGGCAGTTCGAGAGGACGCTTATAATTGCGGAAGAGGGGAGTTACGTGAGCTACCTCGAGGGATGCACCGCACCCAAGAGGGACGAAAACCAGCTCCACGCAGCCGTAGTCGAGCTCATAGCCCACAAGGACGCGACAATAAAGTACTCGACGATTCAGAACTGGTACCCGGGCAACGCAGAGGGCGAGGGCGGGATTTACAACTTCGTCACCAAGAGGGGAAGGTGTGTGGGACGGAATTCCCATATATCGTGGACACAGGTAGAGACGGGCTCGGCAATCACATGGAAATACCCGAGCTGTATCCTCGAAGGGGACGGTTCAGTAGGGGAATTCTACTCCGTGGCCCTCACGAACAGGCGGCAGCAGGCAGACACAGGGACGAAAATGATACACATCGGAAAAAACACCAGCAGCACGATCGTATCGAAAGGCATTTCGGCGGGCCACGGGCAGAACACGTACAGGGGCCTCGTGCAGATCGGAAAGGACGCTTCGGGCGCGCGCAACTACACTCAGTGCGATTCGATGCTGATAGGAGACAAGTGCGGGGCGCACACTTTCCCATATATAGAGGTAAAGAATTCAACCGCTCAGATGGAGCACGAAGCCTCGACTTCGAAGATCGGAGAAGACCAGATATTTTACTGTCAGCAGCGCGGACTATCCGCGGAAAACGCGGTATCGCTGATCGTAAACGGCTTCTGCAAGGAGGTCTTCAAGGAACTCCCGTTCGAGTTCGCCATAGAGGCCGAGAAGCTTCTGAGCATAAGCCTTGAGGGTAGTGTCGGATAATAATTGCCACCCGGAATAAGTACCCGCATAGAAAAAAGCTAAGGAGACAGGACATGCTGGAAATAAGGAATCTGCATGTGAGTATTGCGGATCAGGAAATAATCAAGGGGCTCAACCTGAAAGTGAAAGCGGGAGAAGTGCATTCGATAATGGGCCCGAACGGCTCGGGGAAAAGCACCCTGGCGCAGGTCCTCGCAGGCCGCGCATCCTACGTGGTCACGGAGGGAGAGATCATATTCGAAGGGAAAGACCTTCTCGAGCTGGCCCCCGAGGAAAGGGCGTGCGAAGGGATATTCATGGCGTTTCAATACCCTGTCGAGATACCGGGCGTGGCGAATACCTACCTCCTGAGGGAGGCGTTGAACTCGATCCGTAAATACAGGGGGCTCGAGCCTCTCAAGCACGTGGAATTCGCGAGACTCGCCAAGGAAAAAATGGGGATCATGGGAATGGCCGATAACCTTCTGAAACGCTCCGTCAACGAGGGGTTCTCGGGAGGCGAGAAAAAGAAGAACGAAATATTTCAGATGCAGATACTAGAGCCCAAGCTCGCGATACTGGACGAGACCGACTCCGGACTCGACATAGACGCCCTTAAAGTAGTGGCCGACGGCGTAAACGCCCTCAGGAGCCCCGAGAGGGCGTTCGTAATTATTACGCATTATCAGAGGCTTCTCGACTACATAGTCCCCGACTTCGTCCACGTGCTCGTCGACGGACGGATATTAAAATCGGGCGGAAAGGAACTCGCCTTCGAGCTGGAGGACAGGGGCTACGGCTGGGTGGAAGAGGAAGCGAGGAAAGCGGTCAATAATTAAGGAGAATTAAACTAATGGGCATTAGTTTCAGTAACGAAGACGACGGTTATTCAAAAGGGTTCGAGGAGTTCAGGAAAGAGGCCCCGGGCAATGGAATACCGTGGATGGAATCGCTCCGCGGAGAAGGGATCAGGAAATTCACCGAGCTCGGGTTCCCCACTCCCGAAAATGAGGACTGGCGCTTCACGAACGTAGCTCCCATTGCCCGAACGACGTTCACGATAGAAAAGAACGGGCACAAACAGGTTTCCCCCGAGGCCTTAAACAGGTTTATATTCCCCAAGTTGAGAACTATCAGGCTCGTATTCATAGACGGGACGTATTCTCTCGGGCTTTCCGATTTGTCGGATGTGCCCGAGGGGGTTAAGGTCCTGAGCCTGGCTTCGGCCCTCGACAGCGAAGAGGGACTCGTAAAAAAATATCTGTCGAAGTACGCCGATTTCAGCGAAGAGGCCTTCACCGCGCTCAATACGGCCTTCATGCAGGACGGAGGGTTCGTATACATACCCCGCGGCACTCGTCTCAGAGAACCCGTACACCTCCTTTATATCACCGGGAAGAGCGACAGGGCCACAATTACGAACCCACGGAACCTCATTGTGGTCGAAGATAACTGCGAGGCCGAAGTTGTCGAGCATTATGTGTCCATCGACGAGGGCGTTTACTTTTCGAACGTGGTGACGGAGCTTGTGGTCGGCGAAAACAGTTCGGTCGGCCACTACATGATAGAATGCGAGAGCATGAAGGCTTTTAACGTTTCGACTCTGCGCGTCGAGCAGGGACGAAGCTCCAATATCCGCTCTCATTCGGTACTCCTCGGAGGGGCGCTCGTGAGGAACAACGTCCATCCGGTTATCGCCGGAGAGGGATGCGACTCGCTCATCAACGGGCTCTTCATGTCGACTGGCAGGCAGCACATGGACAACTACATGAAGGTCGAGCACGCAAGCCCCCACTGCGACAGCAGGCAGTTCTATAACGGCGTCCTCGACGGCAGGTCGAGGGGGGTATTCCACGGGCGCATTATAGTACACAAGGACGCCCAGAAAACGGACGCGAAGCAGACCAACCGCAACTTACTTCTTTCCGACAACGCACAGATCGACACGAAGCCCCAGCTCGAGATCTACGCGGACGACGTAAAATGCACCCACGGCGCGACGATAGGACAGATGGACGAGAACGCAATATTTTACCTCCGCTCTCGCGGAATAGACGAGGATACGGCGAGGGAAATCCTCCTGGGCGCGTTCACGAGCGGCACCCTCGAAAGCATTCAGGTCGATGAGATTAGAAATTACTGTGAAATGCTGGTCGCCGAATGGTTCGCCCGCAGAAAAGGCGGAACAGAATTAGACAACGACCCCCGATAAAAACCCCGGATACGCGCCATGGCCGAGTATGAAAAGATAGCGAAAACCGGGGACGTCCCGCCAGGTGAAATCAGGTCCTTCGTTGTTGGGAGCGAGATGGTCGCCGTATGCAACGTGGACGGACGGCTTTACGCCTTCAGGGACGAATGCACGCACCAGGCCTACCCGCTTTCAGACGGCATGCTCGAAGGCAAGAAACTCACCTGCGTATACCACGGGGCCGAATTCGATGTCGAAACCGGTCAGGCGCTCTGCCTCCCCGCGACCGATGCGGTAGAGACCTATAACGTGAAAGTGGAAGGGGACGATATTTACGTTCTGATCGAGGACTGAACGTATTTCATATCTAATCCGCCAATCCCTTTAACAGTCAATTTAGCAAGGTATTCTCAATATCAATTCCCAAGAATATGAACATCCGAACAAAACGCGTGTACGATAAACCCGAAGCGGCCGACGGCGTCCGTATATTGGTAGAGAGGCTCTGGCCGAGAGGGTTGTCGAAGAAAGAGGCTAAAGTGGATATCTGGTTAAAGGAAATAGCGCCTTCGACCGGGCTGCGCAAATGGTTCTCACATGACCCCGCGAAATGGGAGGAATTCAGGATACGCTACCATCGCGAGCTCGACCAAAACAGGGATGCGGTGAATGAGTTATTAGGGATTACGGAGGGAAGTGACACCGTTTTCGTCTACGGCTCGAGTGAAAAGGAATACAACAGCGCCCTTGCGCTGAAACTCTACATTGAGAAGCTCGTTAAAACCTAAATCGCCTGCTGCGCCGTAAGCCGTACGCCCGTCTTTACAAACTCCCCGTATTCGGAGAACGTCCTGAGGCTCACGCCGTTATTATCGACGGTAACATAATGGCAGTACCTGTCGTTCCGGCATCCCGTATTGAAATATTCGACCCCGTCTCCAATCGTATTGAACGCCCTGTGGGTGTGTCCGCAGAACACGAAATCGGTTTCGAGATCCCGTCCATACCGGAGAGCGCCTTCGGTCACGATGTCGGACGATCTCTTCCATGCCCTGTTCTCGAAGCAGAGCCTGTGAAAGAAATCTCTTTCGAGCAGGAGGTCTATTCTCCTCAGCACCCTGTAGAGGCCCCCGGCGCAGGAGGCGAGTATAGATTTGTTCCGGCTGTAGATATCAAACTGGTGCCCGTGTATGGCGAGGAATTTTCTCCCGTTCGATTCCCACTCGAATTGCTTTACGGCAAGGATGTTCAGCAGAGAGGGTATGACGTCGTAAAGCCCCTCGTCATGATTCCCTTCCTCCCAGATAATCTCCCTCCGGCGCGACATGCTCTCAACGAGGTCCAGAAACACCCACTCGTCGTCCCGGAGCCCCTCGACACTTGATTTATCGAAGAGATCCCCGAGTATTATCAGCCTCCTGAAACTCGCGGACTTGATAAATGCCGACACCTCCCTTGCCCTGTTATAATAAGGCCCGAGGTGTAAATCGGAAACGACAAGCGTAGTCATAGTATTATCCGTAATCCTCCTTATTTGGCTGTCTCGCGCTACGCGGAATTCCTCAATTTGCAGTGTCATCGGCAATACGTCTGCCACAACTCATGCAATTGTTATAACGGTCGCAGTTTAAGGGAGTTTTAGGGTTTGCTTAAGGTTGTGTTAAAAAGCGCGATAAAGAGAGAAGAAATGCGCTTTTTGAACATGTAGGCAGTTGAATTTAATGCAGGGTGTAAAGTTCGGAAGCGCACCCGGAAGTATGTACATAAGCCCCAAGGCTCAATCCGTCACCGCGCCCTCGGACGCCGATGAAACGAGCTTCGCATATTTTGCGAGGGCTCCGCGTTCCGCCTTGGGTTTGGGCTTTTTCCAGGCCGCAAGACGCCTTCTTATTTCGCTCTTCGGGACTTCGAGATTAATTTCCCTTTTCATGGCGTCGATAGTTATGGTGTCGCCGTTTTTAATCACGGCGATAGCCCCGCCGTCACAGGCTTCGGGGGTAATGTGGCCGACGACGAAACCGTGAGTCCCTCCCGAGAACCTCCCGTCCGTGATCAGAGCCACATCCTTGCCCAATCCCTTTCCCATAACCGCGGAGGTCGGAGAGAGCATCTCCCTCATGCCGGGCCCCCCGCGCGGGCCTTCGTAGCGGATTACTATAACGTGCCCCTTCTTAACCTTTCCGCCTAGAATGGCTTTCAACGAGGCCTCTTCGGAATCGAAAACAATCGCCTTACCAGTGAACGAAAACCCTTCCTGTCCAGAAATTTTAGCGACTGCGCCCTCGGGCGCCAGGTTCCCTCTCAGTATGACAATATGGCTGTCCTTTTTGAGGGGATTCCCGATGGGCCTGACGATCTCCTGACCTTTCGGGTAAGTTCCCGCGTCTTTCAGGTTCTCCTTCACGGTTTTGCCCGTTACGGTAAGGCAGTCGCCATGGATGAGCCCTTCGTCGAGAAGGATTTTCATGAGCGGGGTAAGGCCTCCTATCCTGCAGAAGTCGGCCATCATGAACCTGCCGCTCGGCTTGAGGTCGGCAAGCACGGGGACCCTCTTCCCTATGCGGGTAAAGTCGTCGATAGAGAGCTTGACGCCGGATGCGTTAGCCATTGCCAGCAGGTGAAGCACTGCGTTCGTAGAGCCGCCGAGCGTGATGACAACCGTAATCGCGTTCTCAAAAGCCTTGCGCGTCATGATGTCGCTAGGGCGTATATTGTTCTTGATCATGTTAAGCACAGCGGCTCCGGCATTGATGCAGTCGTTCTTCTTTTCTTGAGAGACCGCGGCCTGAGCGGAGCTGTTCGGGAGGCTCATCCCAAGGGCCTCGATCGCCGACGCCATGGTATTTGCCGTGTACATGCCGCCGCAGGAGCCGGGGCCCGGTATCGCATGGGTTTCGATACTCCGGAGTTGTCCGTCCGAGATATCCTTATTCGCGTGAGCCCCCACGGCCTCGAAAACCGATACGATATCGATAGGCTTGCCGTTATAGAACCCGGGCATTATAGTCCCTCCGTAGACGAAGACAGAAGGCCTGTTGAGTCTGGCCATGGCAATCACGCACCCGGGCATGTTCTTATCGCATCCCCCGATCGCGACCAAGCCGTCGAACCCCTCCGCCCCTGCGACCGTCTCGATAGAATCCGCTATTACCTCCCTTGATACGAGCGAATACCTCATCCCGGGGGTGCCCATGGATATGCCGTCCGATACCGTTATCGTGTTAAATATGATTGCTTTACCCCCGGCTTTATCCGCCCCGTGTGCGGCGTCGAGCGCGAGTTTGTCTATATGCATGTTGCACGGCGTCACCATGCTCCAGGTAGATGCAATCCCGATCACGGGTTTGAAAAAATCCCTGTCCTTGAAACCGACCGCCCTCAGCATGGAGCGGTTAGGTGCCCTGTCGGCCCCCTCAACGACTATAGAAGAATACTTACGCAATTTATCCGGCTTACCGTCTGTATCCGATTTCTTTTTCAACACTAGCCTCCCGTCTAAGCTATCATGAAGATTAGATTATTATCATACCAATATTTTTTATGTCAATTAATCGGCGGTGCGCTGAAAAAAACCCATTGAAAGCGCCCCTCCAGACAGGCTATCTTTAAATTGAAGGGGATTAGATGAGGGCAGACTGTCCGCGGCCATAGAGCGGATATGGACCCGAATTCAATTGCGGAGGTGTACCGTGAATACAATTATATTTACTGCCCTGGCAGGCGTCATCGGCACCGCAGGAATGAGCATTGCGCTATGGGGCGTATCGCACGCGGGAATAGCGAACGCCGCGATGATAAGGGCGATCGGCAGCCTCTTCACACGCTCTTATGAAGACTCCTTCGGGCTTGGCTTGACTGTTCATTTCATCGTCGGAATAGTTCTTGCCTTTGTTTACATCGCGCTGATAAGCCTGCTTGAGCCCGTATCACTCGCGGGTGCAATAGCGTACGGAGGAATGATCGGGTTTGCTCACGGGGTCGCATTCGGATTTACACTCGTGGTCGCAGTAGCCGAGCACCACCCGCTCGAACGGTTCAGGAAGGCAGGCCTCGAGGTGGCGACCGCGCATTTGATTGGACACGTTATATACGGAATCCTCGTGGGAGCGGTCGCCGGACTCACAGGCGTCAGGTTCTTCGGCTAGACGTATAAATGGAGACCGAAACTCCGACGCTTGACTTGAATACCCGCCCCCCTTAAGTCTCGAAGTCAAAAACCGGATTGCTGAATAACTCCGGCCTGCAATTGAGAGAATTGGTAAAGAGTTTGAAAACCCTTATTAAAATCAGGATGAGACCCTGTCGATCTCTTCGAACACCTTAATGATCTCTTCTTCGGTATTGTAGAAGTGAGGCGCCATCCTCAGGGCTCCGCCCCTGTTGTTAACCACGATATTCGATTCCCTCAATTTGTTTTTCAGATCGACGGGATCGAAATCCCCCGAGAAAGAGACTATACCTCCCCTTTCACTACGGTCGCGGAGCGTCCTGAGCCGGAACCCCCTCTTCCCGGCCTCATCCATAATTAAATCGCCGAGGTCCTGAACCCTCGCTCCGACATTCTCGATACCAATTTCGAATAAGAGATCGAGCGCGGCGCCCAACGCCCTGATCCCCATCACGTTGAACGAGCCCTCCTCGAACCTGAGGGCGTTTTCCTTGAGAGTGAAATCTATATTCTCGAAATCGTAGTCGCTCTTCACCGATTTCCACCCGATCAAATTCGGCATCAATTCCGAAGCCCGCCCCATACTACAGTAGAATATGCCCGTCCCCTCAGGCGCAAGGAGCCACTTATGGCCGTCAGCTGCGAGGAAATCCACTCCGAATTCCCTGACGTCCATGGGGATAACCCCCAGACTCTGAATAGCGTCTACAAAAAAGAGCACGCCTTTTCGTCTGCATAAGACGCCTAGTTTCCGAAGGTCTATCATGAAGCCGTTTAATGACTGTACGGAGCTTATCGAGACCAGCCTGGTCCGCCTGTCCATCAGGTTCTCGATATCATCCAGGCGGATTCGGTCGTCCCTGAGCGGAATGAACCTTACTTCTACCCCTTTACTTTTCAAACCGAGCCATGGATAGATGTTGGACGGGAACTCTTTCTCGAAGACAAGCACATTATCACCCTCTTTCCAATCGAGCCCGCCCGTAACTATGGAGATGCCGTGGGATGTGTTTTTAATAAATGCGATTTCATCCTTTTCGGCGCCAACGAGCCGCGCTGACTGAGCCCTGACACCCTCTACCCTTTCCATCCAGCCTTCATAGCTGATAATGGCTTTTTCGGCGGCTTCTGCCAGAAACCTATCGACCTCCCTTATAACCCTGACCGGTATAGGGGCCACACCGGCGTGGTCGAGATAAATGCCTGTCTTTACTATGGGGAACTCCTGCCTGTAGCCCTCGACCGAGGCCCTGTCGATCCCGGGTAATTTATTGTTTTTCATAGAAGGATAAAGCTAACGCAAACCATGCCCGCTATCAATTGCAAAATACAAAAAATACTATTTGACAAAATATAAAAAACGTGCAATAGTAAGCTCTTTGAAGTAGATTCTTAGGAGGAATCGAGCTTTATGCAGGGTAAAGTAAAGTGGTTCAACAGTTCCAAAGGTTACGGGTTCATCCAGTCGGATGAAATAGGCAAGGACGTATTCGTTCACTACAGCGTTATCGAAGGGGACGGATATAAAAGCCTTACCGAGGGTGAGACCGTAGAATTTGATATTACGGAAGGGCCGAAGGGACCCCAGGCGACAAAAGTAGTCAAGGTGAGCTCGGGCCAGGCCTGATAGACGTATCGACTTTCGTATAGCAAGCGCGTTCTCTTTACAAGAAGTTTCCATCAAAATTGCTAATGGGGATTTCTTTATCCGTTTTTCGACGTAAAACGGATCACTTTTGCCTCTCTCACTTGACAGAGCAATTGAATGCCCGCAATATTTTAATAGTGTGCTTACCAGAAGGGAATTCCTTAGAAATATCCTTGTGGGGACTATCGGAGCGGTATCCTTTCCGCTTTTAGGGCTATACGAAGGCTCCAAATTCCACTTTGCCCAGCTCGAATATAACGGGGATTGGGACCCGAGGCCGAGGGATTACAAGAGGCTCATGAGCGCCCTCGAGCTGAGGACGAGCGTTATTGCGTCCTACGAAAGAAGGGTCCTGAGGCTTGCCGATGCCGACCTCTTTAATTTCCCTTTCCTTTATATGGCCGGCGACTCGAGCTTCGAGCCGTTTACGGAAGAAGAGAGGAGGAGGCTCAGGAAATACCTCAAGCTGGGTGGGACTCTCGTGATAGACGATGCATCGGGCACCGATATATCGCCGTTCAATACACGGATCAGGGAGGAATTAAAAAACATACTCCCCGAATCTCCGCTTACGCGCCTGACGCAGGACCACGTCGTATACAAATCATTCTATCTCCTTTACTCGGCGAGCGGGAGAATAATTATGAACCCTTACCTCGAAGGCATTACGTTCGGCGACGAGGACAGGACAGCCGTCTTCTACTCGAGGAACGATCTCGGCGGAGCATGGTCGGAAGACGAGTTCGGGAAATGGGAGTTCGAGTGCCTGCCGGGGGGCGAATCTCAAAGGGAGCTCGCGTTCAGGATGGGCATCAACCTGATTCTCTATGCGCTTACCGGAAATTATAAAGAAGACCAGATACACATCCCGTTTATCAAGAGAAGACAGCTCTTATAACAAATGATTACAAAGTATCCGGGGTCCCCGGCCGTCAATCAACCCGTGTAAACCCCCTCAAGTTTAATAACCGCGAATACGGCGCCCTGGGGATCCATCATCACGGCAAATCGTCCCACTCCCGGTATGTCCATCGGCCCGTTTAATATCTCACCCCCGAGAGATCCGGCTTCCGCGGCACAGCCGTCGCAGTCGTTAACGGCAAAGTAAACAAGCCAGTTGGAAGGCACATCCCCCCAGCTCTTATCTACCTTCATCATTCCCGCAGCGGGCCTTTCTCCGTTCATGAAAACCGTATAAAGCATACCGCCCATATCCTGCTCATTCGCAGTCCATCCGAAAAGCCCGGTGTAGAATGCGCCGGCTTTCCCGGTATCGTTCGTAAGAAGCTCGTTCCAGCAGAGGGCCCCGTGTTCGTTCACGACACGGGCGCCTATGTGCTTCAACGGCTGCCACAACGATACGGCGGCGCCCGTCGGATCGAGGATTAAAGCCAGCCTCCCCGCATCGAATACGTCCATGGGTCCGACTATCACCCCGCCCCCCAATGACTGCGCTTCCTTCACAGCTTCATCCACATTCGATACGGATACGTAGCTTGCCCAGTGAGTCGGAACTCCCTGCTCCTTCTGCTCAGACCACATCTGATACATGGCGCCTGCGTCTTTTCCGTTGACGGAAGCCATGGAATAAACCTTCCCGTCACCGATCGGCATATCTGTAAAATTCCATCCGAAAAGCTCCGAATAAAACTCCTTCGCTCTATCGGCGTCATCCGCCACGAGCTCCGCCCAGCAGAAAGTTCCGGGCGCGTATTCTTTCATTTCGCTCATTGTTTAAGCCTCCCCGGCAATATTAATACAATTTGCTTTTTTCATTTGTATATACATTACAGAACATAATAGCATAGACAGGTTAATATAATATGAAGATTAATAAAAATAACGGAAAAAAGACTGGGGGTGATTTTTCAATCACCCCCAGTAGCCAAGAAGGACCCAAGGTGTTAGGGAGGGTAATGGACCGGATAATAGGTGGCATTATCAGTACACCATTCCAAGATTAAGGGGATATTTAGAAAAAATTAAGGCTGTGTTAATGTTTCAACTGCCGGATTTATCCCGGACGGTATCCGATTACGTTCATGCTCATACCTCCGGCCGGTGATAATCAGCCGGCTCTGCGGCCGGATTGTCTGAATAATGAAAAAAGGAGATCTCAGATGGAAAGATGGTACGTAATGACTCTACTCGCCCTTGTTTGCTTTTCTCTCGGCAGTTTTTTGGGCAAGGTCGCGTCCTTTAAGGATATCTCGTATCGGGTGTATTTCTTTGAAGGAGTCGGGACCCTCACCGTGTTTACGACGTTCGTCGTCTGGAACAGGAACGCCATATTCAATAACTTCTCCGTAAACTACCCCGCGCTCCTCATGGGCCTTAGCTGGGGCATTGGGACTATACTCTTTATTATCGCACTCAAATACGCGAAACTTTCGGTACTCGTCCCGCTGTCCGCGGTCTATCCGGCGTTGACTGTCGTACTGGCGCTCATATTCCTTGGGGAGAAGCTCGGGCCGAGGGAGATGGCCGGAGTAGCTTTTGCCGTCGTGTCGGCTGCGCTTTTGGCCAAGTAAGATCTGGCAGCCGCGGGTTTAATCCGTATTATCGAGGAAGCTCATTTAACTGCCTTGTAGCGGCTCTCTTTATCTTGTATCTCATCGAGCTCCCCCTTCAATGCAAGGACGGTCTCTTCGAGCTCCTTTACCCTTTCAACAAGTGGAGAAATCGGGTCCGGCAGTTTGTGGTGCTCGAGGCCGGAATAGAAGGGGAAAATCTCCCCGGGTACGACACTGCCCGGTATGCCGACTACCGTCGAATTCGGTGGCACGTCCCTGATAACGACGGAATTGGCCCCGACCTTGGAATTATCCCCGACGGTCAGCGGACCCAGGATTTTTGCGCCTGCGCCGATAGTCACATTATTCCCTATAGTCGGATGCCTCTTCCCCTTCGTAAAACTCGTGCCGCCCAGGGTAACGCCATGGTAGATGGTCACATTCCACCCTATTTCGGATGTCTCTCCGATAACGACACCCATCCCGTGGTCGATGAAGAACCCCTTCCCTATCAGGGCGCCCGGGTGTATTTCGACCCCTGTAAAAAACCGTGAAAGGTGAGACATGACCCTGGCCGTGAATTTAAAGTTTTTCTTCCACAGGTAATGTGTAATACGGTGGGAGAAAGCCGCCTGAAAACCGGGGTATGCCGCGATTACCTCGAGCGAGCCCCTCGCTGCGGGGTCCCGCTCGAATACCGCCTGAAAATCGGCCCTGATGTCCTTTAGGATGCCCATTTTTTTATAAATGTCTGAAACAGAATCCGCGCATTATACAATATTCGCTATATTAAATCGGGCCTATTGGTTACAATCCCGCTGACCCCTATCTCCCTCAGCCTCATGGCTTTATCCCTGTCGTCCACGGTCCAGGTGAACAGATAAATCCCGGCGTCACGGGCCCTATCGGCGAGGTTCTTTGTGATAAACCACCTGAACGGCGCGACCGCATCCGCCCCGCACATCCTGGCGATTCTCAAGGGGTCTGTGGACGCGAACAGAATGATCCCGGTTTTCAAAACCGGCTCCAGCTCCTTTACGGCCTTTAACCTCTGAGGCTTGAAGGAGACAATGAACACGTCTTCCATTTCACAGTAATCCCTTATGACCTTGATTACTTGATTTTCGAGTCCGTCCTCCTTGAGCTCGATCACGAACTTCGTCTTGCCCGCCGCCGTCTCAAACGCCTCCTCAAGGGTCGGTACGCTCTCCCCCATCCCGGCGTCGAGCTCCTTGATTTCGGCGAGAGACTTGAGCCTTACAAGTCCTCTCCCGTTCGTCGTCCGGTCGACTTTGCTGTCGTGAATGACGACCAGACACCTGTCAAGCGATCTTCTTACGTCAAGCTCAACCATATCCGCCCCGAGCTCGATCGCCCTCCTGAATGAACGGATAGTATTCTCCGGCTCATAAGCGCTAGCGCCCCTGTGCGCTATCTTGACAAAGAGCCGTTCCGAGGTTCTGGCCACCCGAGTAATATACACAGTAATAACAAGTCTTTGCTAATATACTTAAAAATAGTAGAATGCTAGGAATGCAGCATTTCCTGCGAGACATAGCGTACACGCTCAGGCCCCAGCAATGGGTGAAAAACTTCCTGGTACTGGCCCCCCCTTTTTTCGGGGGTGTGCTTTTTACGAGCACCGATATGTTCTTCAAAATGTTTCTCGCTTTCGTAGGATTCTCGCTTGCATCATCTACGGCTTACATCGTGAACGATATCTCGGACATCGAGTACGACCGCCTGCATCCAAAAAAAAAGCAGAGGCCCCTGACCTCCGGAAGAATAAACATATTTACCGCGGTCGTCCTGGGAATAATGACTCTCGCTTTGTCGCTGGCGGCATCCTTCGTTATCGGGAGCGATTTCCTCATCATAACAGTGCTGTATCTGTTACTCTCACTCTCATATTCGTATTATCTTCAGAAGATCGAAATAATAGACGTGTTCTGCATCGCTATCGGTTTCGTGCTGAGGATCGAAGCCGGGGGGATAGCATCAGGGATAGAGGTCTCCAACTGGCTGCTTCTTACGACGTTCCTGCTGTCGCTTCTCCTCGCGTTCGGGAAGCGACGCCATGAACTCGTCCTTCATAACGACCCGCAAAACTCCTTCAGAGAGGTGCTTTCCCGGTACAACACGAATTTTCTCGATACCACGCTCAGCATCTTCGCAACTACCGCTATAGTTACATACGCCATCTATACGGTCGAAATAGAGTCGAGGATATTCCTCATCACCGTCCCGTTTGCCATCTTCGGAGTGCTCAGATAT
>JAHKKQ010000130.1 GCA_020027805.1 Candidatus Dadabacteria bacterium | reverse complement strand
TCGTGAACGGGATAATCGACACTGCCTTCAGGACTCAGGAATTCCCGAACGTACCGGCATGGATCGACGAGCTCGACAACGGACACCCGGAGAACATGGCCATTACACGCGCCATACCCGCGTTAATCCCTCCAGACATACTCGCCTATGGCATGGGCTTCGGTATGCTTTGCAGTGGATATATGGCCGAAGACAGCGAAGCCAGCGTACTCACGCTCGGGCGGCAGGCCTTCCCGGACTATCCGGACTCCGTGCTCGCGCCGTCCCTGCACTTCACCTATGTGCTCGACGACTGCGAAATCTGGAATATCCCCAAGACGCCCAAGGCCCTTCGCACCGCCACGGGGAGCGACATCCCGACCCTGCTTGTCTCGGGGACCTTCGACGCCGTTACGCCGCCGAGCACGGGTCAGGCAGGAGCCGTGCCGCTCACGAATTCCATCGTGCTGGCCTTCGCCGGGGTCGGACACGCCGTGATCCAGTCGAACAGCTGCGCACAGGAGGTGTTCGCTTCCTTCCTTGACAATCCGGGCGCGCCTGATACCACATGCGTCGAAGAGCTCGAGCCGGCCCCGTTTAATGTGGGCGAGTGAGGTATCGGCCCGCACTCATGTTTACGAAGACGAACAGCGGCCGTTGCATACACCGGAGGCCGCCGGAACTCGTAATCGAGCAGGTCCGAGCAGGAATTCGCCAGGCACAAGGCTTGAAGAAATCTTAAAGGATGAGAGGGAGTTGTAAGGAATCCGCCAACCGCCAACCTTCCCGCTCTATACCCCCGCGGAGGTTGGCGGATTGGCGGGCACACAATGTGTGCTCATAAACGATTCTTCCGAATCTCCTCTACTCTCACAACAGCCCCGTATCTACGCACTAACTCACCGCCTCATTCGTCTTATCTTTTATTTCCCTCTCCCCAGCGAGGGAAACGATTCCGATGAATAAGGGGAATCGGTCATAGTTGCAACGAAGGTAGAAAAGGTACTTAAATCCGGCGCAACATTGCCTGAGCCAAAATAGCTAGGTGAGGGGGTACATAAAAAAAATAATCTTTTCGTCTTGAGACTGCAAAAGGTATCGCAATGACAAATAAAAAATAGTAAGATGGATACCTGATAACACGCCCGTGAAAGGAGACGGTTTATGGACTTTCTCAAGAAGGAAGATACGACCCTTGTCGTCGTGGACATGCAGGAGAGGCTCATGTCGGCAATGCCCGGGACGGAGAGCGGGCTTGCCGTCAGGAACGTGAAGATCCTTCTCGAAGCGGCGAAGATACTGGACATACCCGTGCATGTGACGGAGCAGTACCCGAAGGGGCTCGGGCCCACGATAAGCAATATAAAGGAATCCGTGGGCGAGGGTTTCCATCCCATAGAGAAGCTTGTTTTCAGCTGCGCGAGGTCGCCCGAGTTCATGGACGAATTGAAGGATCTGAAAAGGAGCTCGGTCCTCCTATGCGGGGTCGAGACCCACGTGTGCGTGCTGCAGACCGCGATTGACCTCGTGAACGACGGGTATCACGTCTATGTGCCCGCGGACGCCGTCGTATCGAGAAAGGAGCTCGACTGGGAGAAGGGGATAGATCTGATGGACAAAGCGGGCGCCGTCATCGGCACGACGGAGGCGTTCCTGTTCCAGCTCCTCGAGCGCGCGGGGACGGACGAGTTCAGGCAGATATCGAAGCTCGTGAGGTAGGGGGTATCTTTTCTCTAGGCCTTTCATTCCCTCCTTAGAAAAAGGAGGCTTAGGGAGGATTTTTTATTTTCTTTTTTAAATCCCCCTGAATCTGGTTTTAATAACGGAGTCACTTCGATTAAGGGACTTCTTTGTCGTTTCTCGACTCCGCCCAATTCATTTTGTTTTCTGAAGCCGCAAGGTGAATCATGAACTTTATTGCATTCTTCCAAGTGTGTCCGAATTCTCTTATTCATCGAATTCGTTACTTGTTCGGAATTGTTCCCCTTTGCCAAAGGGGGAAAATAAATAACAAGCGCAAGAACCGGACACCGTTGAAAAAGTGCAACGTTGTAAATGTTCTCCGGGAATATAACGCGTCCCCAATGATTGCGAGCAAGTAACGGTTTCGAACGCGTGAGAAACCGGTCGCCCTATGCTAAATGCAACAATGCCACAGTTCTCGGAATAATCTACTGAAACCAAAATAATTCGGACACCCTTGGCTGACTGCAGCGGGGTGAATGTTCTCCGGGAATATAACGCGTCCCCGAGGGGATTCGAACCCCTGTTACCGGCGTGAAAGGCCGATGTCCTGGGCCAGACTAGACGACGGGGACGTAACCGAGTGTGAGCCGTACAGGATTCGAACCTGTGACCCACTGATTAAAAGTCAGTTGCTCTACCAAGCTGAGCTAACGGCTCGATTTTTAAAGCGCTAAACTATATCACGACATTATACATTGTCAAAGATAGAGTGTATCATATCATCCCTCGATCCTTTAATATTTACAAATCAAATCTAAGCAGTTTCAGCGGCGATTTCAAGAAGCTGACATGATATCCGGATTCACGAAGCCCGAGTTCAGGAATTTCGCATTAGCGACGGCGTCTAACTTCTTCTTTTACTGTAATTTCTCGTCCTTTTTTCTCCTGCCGTTATACATAAAGAGCCTCGGCGGGGACGACGCCCACATAGGCTACATCATGGGGTCGTTCGGCATAACGTCGCTGGGCGTGATCCCTTTCGTCACGTTCCTGGTGGATAAATACGGCAGGCGGCGGTTCATGCTGCTGGGCTACGGGCTCATGTTCCTGGCGTCGCTCTCGTACATCTTCGTCTCGGAGCTGTCTCCGTATATTTATATCATCCGCCTAGTACAGGGGGTCTCGTTCGCGTTCTCCTTCACGGCCGCGGGCACGTTCGTAGCCGATTACGTCCCGTCCGTCCGGAGGGCGCAGGGTCTCGGCATATTCAGCGCTTTCACTATTGCCGCCTACGCGATAGGCCCTTCACTCGGGGAGTTCATCATAGAGCTCGCCGGGTATCACAACTTCTTCCTCTATTCGTCGTTCTTCAGCCTCGTATCGTTTGCTCTGGCGATATTCATGAAGGACGGAAATTTCACGCCGTCGAGAGACCCTTACGGCTTCGGGTTCTTCCGCCTGATATCGTCGCGGAAGTATGCGCTCGTGCTCCTCTCTAACCTCGTCCTGGCCGGAGGGCTCGGCGCCGTGCTCAATTTCATAGCCACGTTTTTCAGATCAAAAGACCTCCAGGCCTATTACTTCTTTCTCACTTATACGATAACCGTGACCGCGATCAGGATATTCGGCGGCAGGTTGTCGGACACGTGGGGGAGGAAGGCGGTCGCTTCCCCTGCGCTCCTGATAGTCTCCGTGTCTCTAGTGTCGATGTACTTCGCGGACTCCGCGCTTACCGCCGTACTCATTTCATTCATATTCAGCTTCGGCTACGGCTCGCTCTATCCGACGCTGAGCGCGCTGATGATAGACAAGGCGGGGGAGGACGAGAGGGGGAAGGCCATGGGCGCGTTCAACGCGAGCTACAGCATGGGCATAAATTTCCTCGCGTTCCCCTTCGGGGTGATCGCGAGGGACTACGGATACGAGGGAATGTACTTCGCCGCCGGATGCCTCGTGTTCACGGGGTTCCTGCTCTACACGTTCTTCGAGCGGGGCGGGGATTCTTGAAAATACGGACATTCTTAATTAGTCTAGCGTGGTAATGGTCATAAAGAGCGGAGACTCCGTACTCGTAATGTCCCCCGACGAAAAAACCTACCTCGTTACGGTAGCCGACGGGAAGCGCATGGGCACTCATCTGGGCGATATAGATCTCGGAAAAGCTATAGGGCTCGAATACGGGAGCACGATCGAGACCAACCTGCTCCACACATACGTCCTCCTCGAACCCACAATAGAGGACAGGATGATGAAGGTGAAGAGGTTCACGCAGATCATCTATCCGAAGGACGCCGCGCTCATAGTCCTGAAGACGGGCCTCGGGGCGGGCATGAGGGTGATCGAGTGCGGCTCGGGTTCGGGCTCGCTCACCATAGCGCTCGCCAACGCCGTTGCGCCCGCCGGGAAGGTGTACGCCTACGACAGGAGCGAGAAGTTCATGGAGAACGCGAGGAAGAACGTAGAGAACGCGGGGTTCGGGGAGTTCGCCGAATTCAAGCTGCGGGAAGCGCAGGAGGGCTTCGACGAAGAAGGTGTTGACGCCGTCGTGCTCGACCTTCCGTCCCCGTGGGACGGCATAGCGTCCGCCGCGCGTGCTCTCAGGGGCGGGGGGAGGATAGCGAGCCTGTCGCCCACGTACAATCAGGTGGAGAGGTGCGTCGAGGTCCTCGCCGAAGAGGGGTTCGTCTTCCTTGAGACCGTGGAGGTGCTCGTCAGGAACATACGCGTGAGCACGGGGAAGACGAGGCCCATGGACCGCATGGTGAGCCACACGGGTTTCCTCACGTTCGGCAGGAAGGCTTTAAAGAAGAAGTCCTCCGGGAATTGAATGTTTGCCGTCATTGCGAGCGAAGCGCGGCAATCTCCTGAAAAAAACAGATCGCCACGTCGCTTTGCTCCTCGTGATGACGATGCAGAGCGAGGATCGAAAGAGCAAAGAAGAAAGGAATAACGAGGTCGCTGATAACTCCATCCTCATCCCATTCGTAACAAAGGAGAAATGACGGTTGAAGCCGGGAAAAGACCCAGTCGTCGTGCTCGTTTTTATTGCGCTCGCGGTCGGATTCTATCTATACAACACATACTCGGGAAAGGAGGCAGGAGGGGAGGAGTTCCGGGTAGCCGAAGTCATCGACGGGGACACCATAGCGATCGACGACGGGAAGGGGACGATTGTTCGGTACCTGGGAATAGATACGCCCGAGTCCGCGCGCCAGGATTCCCCCGGAGACCCCTACTCGGCGGAGGCCGCGGAATTCAACAGGAATCTCGTCGTGGGGAAGAGGGTCAGGCTCGAGTTCGACAGCGAGAAATACGACGTCTACGGGAGGCTCCTCGCATACGTTTTTGTAAACGATGTCTCCGTCAGCGGGGAGCTGCTCAGGCAGGGGTTCGCGACGCCGCTATTCATCGATCCCAACCGGAAATACAGGGAGCAGTTTACGAGCGCCTCGGAAGAGGCCATGAAAGCGAAAAGGGGAATCTGGGGTGACCTCGATTCTATAGTGACGCCGGACGGGAACGGCGCGTTCGTTATAGATATAGATAACGCCCGGCTCCACGAGGGAAAGCGCGTTGTGGTAAGGGGTGAGATAACCCGCGCGAAGGAATCGGACAAGGCGGTAGTCCTGTCAATCGACGGTAAACTGGACGTCGTCATATTCCCTGACGACCTCGAAAACTTCCGGTTTTTCGGTATCGATCCCGCTTCTTACTACAAGGGCAGGGCCGTCGAGGTCACCGGGAGGGTGAAGATGCATAAGGGCACTCCCGGGATCATCGTCAACCATCCAATGCTCATAAGGAGGACGGGATGAAGCCCGAGGAGCTGTTATGCGAGGGCGCGCTCAGGCTGGGCGTCGAGATCACTCCCCCGATGGCCGGGCTGTTCATGCGCTACCTCTCCGAGCTCAAGGTATGGAACAGGAAAATAAACCTCACGAGCCTGAGAGACGACAGGGACATAGTAATAGGCCACTTCCTCGATTCGATATCCGCCGCCCGTTTCGTGCCCGCGGGTTCGCGCCTCCTCGACATAGGCTCGGGCGCGGGGCTCCCGGGTATTCCGATAAAAATAGTCTCCCCTGTGCTCGACGTCACGCTCCTCGATTCGGCGCACAAAAAGGTGACGTTCATGCGGGAGGTCATACGCGCGCTCGGCCTCGGGGGTATAGCGGCCGTGTGGGGCAGGGCGGAGGACGAGGGGAACGGTATAGAAAGACGGGGCTTCGACAGGGTAATCACGAGGGCCGTAGGGCCCATCCCCGACATACTGCGGCTTAGCGAGCCCTACCTCGCCGCCGGGGGCAGGATAATTCTCATGAGGGGGCAGAGTGGAGGGGACGAATGGGAGCTTGCCGACAAGGGCGTGAAGGGGACATTCAGGCTCGCTGAGAGGAGCGACTTCACCCTGCCGTTCGGAGGGCAGTCAAGGGTGATACTGGCGGTCGAGCCTGTATGATACTAATGCATATCTGAATCGAACGTTCTTTCCCGAAACGCCATTTGTTTAACGTCGGCAATTTGCAATAATACTAT
>JAHKKQ010000129.1 GCA_020027805.1 Candidatus Dadabacteria bacterium | reverse complement strand
CTGCAGGTCGCTCCACGCGAGCATGCCGTAATACTCGCCTTCAGAGTCGAGGATGAAAAGGTGCGATATGCCGTGCTCGTTCATGAGGTCGAGGCATTCGTAAAAGGAAGATTCGAGCGTGACCGTATGTAAGACGTCGCTCATGATCTCGGCTGTCCTCACCTCGGATGGCTTCTTGCCGAGTGCGACCAGCTTGTTGGCGAAATCCGAATGACCCACGACTCCGACAATGCGCCCCTCATTCATGACGCCCGTCGTCCTCACCCTGAAATTCCTGAGCTTGAGCGCGGCGACGTCGGCAGTGTCTTCAGCATCCACAAAATACACCCTGTCTCTCTCGCCGATCAAATCGCGGACTTTCAATTCTTCCAACATGGATGCGCACCCCCTGTTTCAGATTTGTTACACCCTGAGCCGCTTGACCTGAATCGCTTACCGATTACCCTGAATCAAAACGCCCTAAATGCCCATCTGATTACATAATAGCACAAAATGCCTCGTCAAAGGAATACATAATTTTACGCCCCGCGTCTCCGTTTTCCGGGGAGCCCGGACCCCCCTTCCCGCGGTTTAATTGGGATTTAATGTCTGGACCTGAAATATTGCAATATTAGCAAGGTCTTATTTAGCATCTTCAGACTTGAATAAATGGATTTCAACCAATAAAATAGATATGGGGGGCGGGTAAATCGGGTTTCATCAGTTTAATTACATCAATCAAACAAAGGAGAGCAGAGATGGCAGAATATGCAAATCCGGACGTTCTTGTGAGCACGGAGTGGGTCGCCGGGCACGCTAACGATCCGAAGGTAAAGATTGTGGAGTCGGACGAGGACGTGCTTCTTTACGAAGTGGGCCACGTTGAAGGGGCCGTGAAGATAGACTGGCAGACGGACCTCCAAGACCAGATCGTAAGGGATTACGTAGACAGGGCGAAGTTCGAGAAGCTGCTGTCGGAGAAGGGAATAGCCAACGACACCACAGTTGTCTTCTACGGGGACAAGAACAACTGGTGGGCGTGCTACGCGTACTGGGTGTTCAAGCTCTTCGGCCACGAGAAGGCCCTCGTCATGAACGGCGGGAGGCAGAAGTGGGTCGAGGAGGGGAGGCCCCTTACGAAGGACGTCCCTAATTATCCGAAGACCGCTTACAAGGTCTCCCGCGTGGACGAGTCCATCAGGGCTTTCAGGGACGACGTAGTGAAGCACATGGGCGCGAAGAAGCCGCTCATCGACGTGCGCTCGCCCAAAGAATTCACCGGGGAGCTCCTCCACATGGAGGCCTACCCGCAGGAAGGGGCGCTCAGAGGGGGGCATATACCGGGGGCGAAGAACGTTCCCTGGGCGACGGCCGTAAAAGAAGACGGGACTTTCAAGTCGGCTGACGACTTGAAGGCCATATATATGGACGGCAAGGGGCTCAAGAAAGGCGACGATGTCATAGCGTACTGCAGGATAGGGGAGAGGTCGTCCCACACGTGGTTCGTGCTCACTTATCTCCTCGGTTTCGACAAGGTGAGGAACTACGACGGTTCGTGGACCGAGTGGGGGAACCTCGTAAAGGCCCCGATAGAGAAACCCTGAGCTCCGGGGTACTATTAATACTTATAGAAAAGGGCCGGGGTGTGCCGGGAATAACCGCTATTTCTTCTTTTTATTTCGGCCGATCATAATAGAGGACGTTTATGAGCAGGATAGACGAGATAATAGGACAGTTCCAGGGCGCCGACTATCAGGAGACGCTCGTCATGCTCCTCGATTACTCGGAGGCCCTGCCCCCGCTCCCGGACGAGTACAGGGAAGCGAGGGACGCCGGATTTAACCGCGTGCCGGAATGCGAAACCCCCGTGTATATATTCATAGACGTGAAAGACGGGAAGGTGAGGATACACGCGGACGTGCCCGAGGAATCGCCGACAGTGAGGGGGTTCGTTTCTCTCCTCGTGGACGCCTTCGAGGGCGTTGCACCGGAGGAGATCGTCTCGGCCCCCGAGAACCTCATCCACAGCCTGAGCCTCGACCGGAAGCTCGGCACGAGGCGCATGTTCGGCCTCTCCGCGGTGTATAACCGCATCAGGAGCGAGGTCAGAAAGGCGGGCGGAGTCAATTGAAAGCGCATGCCCGGAGACGAGGGCCCGATTAACGGGCACACCGTCCGCAAGAGAAAACCCCTATGAATCACGACGAATTAATAGAGCTCATACTAGAGCACTACAAGAGCCCGAAGAACCGGGGCCCGATCGATAACGCACGCGCCATCCAGAATGGGGGGAACCCCGGGTGCGGAGACTTAATAACCGTTTACGTGGACGCGGACGATGAGGGCGTCGTACGCCGCCTGAGCTTTGAAGGGGAGGGGTGCATGGTGAGCCAGGCCGGAACCTCCATCATACTGGAGCAGGCTCAGGGGAAGACACTCTCCGAAATAGAGAATATGCCGGCCGGGATAGTATCCGATACTCTGGGCAAGAGGCTCGTCGCGACCAGGCCCGGCTGCGCGTACCTCGGGCTAAACACGCTCAAGCTTGCCGTAAGGAAGCTGCTGGCTCAGGATACGCACGGGCTGAAACACGGGGAAGCCCGGGGGGGATAGGCCTGTTTCCCCTTACCGCCGGACTTGACTCACTTTCGCTTCTCTGTTTATTCAGGACTTGGGTTTGACGACGTACATGTTGGGGTTCTGGAGCCGCACCGCCTGGAGCCTCTGCTGTATGAGAGAGGCGAACCTTTTCAGGAGCTCGTATCCCAGGTCGTGGTCTTCCTCGCACTTCGTGCGTATGAACGTGCCGTCGAGCACGACCGTCTTCGTCGGGGCCACGGCCTTCGCGTCGAAGTGGCAGAGATGTGGAGGGAAGAGCCAGCCCCAGCCGAGCACGTCGCCTTCTCCGATCATCTGTATGGTTATCGGGTCCCTGTCGGGTGCGAGCCTCGTTTCGAGCGCCACTATGCCCTCCTCGATTATGTAGAACTTGTCGGCCTTGTCGCTCTCGTGGAATATAAAATCCCCTTCCTTGAACGCGGCGTGCGCGGCCTTTTTTACTATCATGTCCAGATACTTCTTTTCGAGCCCCTTGAAGCAGTAGTGCTCGCTCAATATCGATTCGAGTTCTTGCATAGCGGCCTTCTCCCGGAGAAAGGTGATTGTACGGAATAATTATATCATGTTTAAAGGAGGGATAAATTTTTATCGGGTATGTTTGCCCGGTTCAATATATAATTATTCTGGTACATTATGGATAGGGGCGCGGATTATATCAGGCCCTGTCCGGCAACCCTTACAATATGAAGAGACTATATAGCCCGTCTGACGAGTCGGAGCTCGTATTCCTGAAAAGCATGTTCGAAGCCTCGGGGATGCCCTATTATGTCCAGAACGAGCACTTCGGCTCCATGTACTCGGGCCCGTTCATGAGCTCGTTAAACGCGAAGACGATAATGGTCCCGGATGACATATTTGACGACGCGAAGGACCTCATACTGAGCGTAAAGGGCGACGCCGTGTTCGAGGACGAGCGCCGGGGGGGCGGGGGCGGGGGTGAAAGCCCGCTCGAAGCATTGCTCAAATATCTCCCGCTAGGCTGGCTCTTCCCGGGCTCGGGGAGGAAGAAGGGCGGGAAATCGGAATGACCGCGCGCTCCCGGGCTCCGGTTATCCGGCGGTACGCCCCCAGCCGCCCCGGGGAATCAATTTTATTATTTGGGCTTCCTAACCTTGACTGATTAAAAAATATTAATAGAATCATAAGGCGCTTATTTCCTGAAAGTGATATTCGGTGTGGAATGGCACGCGGGTTTTATGGTAGATTCGATATTGACGCCGGGCTTGAGGTTAGGTAGTTTCTAGTCCCCGATTTTAAAGAACGCGGAGATAATGGTGCGCGTAGGAATAATAAAAGAGACACTCGAAGGCGAGCGCCGCGTTGCGGCGGTGCCCGAGACCGTGAGCAAGATGACGAAGGCCGGGACGGAGGTCCTGGTCGAATCAGGGGCCGGTGTTTCGTCATTCATAAGCGACGGGGAATTCCAGGAGGCTGGGGCCGTAATCTCGCCGTCGAGGGACGAGCTCCTTTCGGGCGTGGATGTCTTGCTAAAGGTGAACAAGCCCACCCTGGACGAAATCGGAAAATTAAAAGAAGGGGCTGTAGTAATGTCATTCCTCCAGCCGTTCTCGAGCCCCGAAGAGATAAAGAAGATGGCCGAGAGGAAGGTCTCGGCGCTCTCCATGGAGATGGTGCCGAGGATCACTCGCGCCCAGCGCATGGACGCGCTCTCCACTATGAGCACGGTCGCGGGCTATAAGGTTGTCCTCCTGGCGGCAAACGCGTGCGGCAGGTTTTTCCCGATGCTATCCACCGCGGCGGGGACCATTCATCCGGCGAAGGCGATAATCATCGGCGCGGGCGTCGCGGGGCTCCAGGCCATAGCCACGGCGAAGCGTCTCGGGGCGGTCGTGACCGCTTTTGACGTGAGGCCGGCTGCGGGCGAGCAGGTGAAGAGCCTGGGCGCCGAATTCGTATCCCTCGAAGTCCCCCACGACCAGGCGGAGGACACGGGCGGATACGCGAAGGAGCTGCCGCCCGAATTCTACAAGAGCGAGCAGGAGCTGATACGCAAATACTCTAAAGACTCGGACATTATAATCAGTACGGCACTCATACCCGGGAAGCGTGCCCCCATACTCATCACCGAAGAGATGGTGAGCGAGATGAAGTCCGGCTCCGTAATCGTGGACATGGCGGTCGAGCACGGCGGGAACTGTACGCTCTCGGAACCTGGGAAAGAGGTGTTAAAACACGGGGTAACTATAATAGGGTTCCCGAACATACCGGCCCTGATGCCGGTTCACGCGAGCCTTCTCTACGCGAGGAACATACTCGCGTTCTTGAATCTCATCTCGCCCGACGGGAAATCCGCCGTCCTCAACCTCGAGGACGATATCATAAAGGGTTCGCTTATCACACACGCGGGAGAGGTCGTGCATCCGGCCATAAAAGAGGCCGTGAAATAAAGAAAGGAGGCGACGTCACATGGACGGAGCGTTATTAGTCGCGGGATTATATATATTCATGCTTGCTGCATTCCTCGGGTTTCTCGTTATATCGCGTGTGCCGCCGCTCCTCCATACGCCGCTCATGTCGGCCACTAATGCGATATCCGCTATCATAGTGGTGGCCGCGATACTCGTCGCGGGCGGCAGGCACGGCACCGTCGTGACCGTGCTCGGCACTATAGCCGTCGCGTGCGCGATGTGTAACGTCGTCGGCGGGTTCCTGATCACCGAGCGTATGCTTAAAATGTTCAAAAAAGGGGATGGTAAGAGCGAGAAATGACGAGCCATATTTTCACCAACATCGTATATCTTATTTCGGCCCTCCTTTTCATCCTGGGGCTCAAGGGCCTGAACTCACCCGAGACCGCGCGCCGCGGACAGAAGATGGCCGCCCTCGGTATGGCCATGGCCATAATCGGGACCCTCGTACAGCACGAGGTAGTCACGTATGAATGGATAATAGTCGGCCTTATAATCGGATCCATCGCCGGTATCGGTATCGCGGCGTGGACCCCGATGACGAAGATGCCGGAGCGGACCGCGCTCTCGCACGCGTTCGGGGCGCTCGCCGCCGCGCTCGTGGGCGTCGCCGAGTACTATCACGGCCAGGATCTGAACACGGTGAGGATGACCGCTATAGGCTCGGAAGTGATGCTCGGGAGCCTGACGTTCACGGGAAGCATGATGGCCTTCGGCAAGCTCCAGGGTATCCTGCCCGGAACGCCCTGGACATATAAAGGCCAGAACGTCTTCAACGTATCGCTCCTCGGCGTGATAGCGTTAATCGTAATAATATTGGTATTCTTTCCGTCGGCGGGCTTTCTCTTCTATCTCGGGCTCGTGCTCGCCCTTGCGTTCGGCGTAATGCTCATCCTGCCGATAGGCGCGGCCGACATGCCTACCGTCATTTCGATATTGAACTCCTACGCCGGTATATCGGCCGCGCTCCTCGGGTTCGCGCTCAATAACAAGATCCTCATCATAGCGGGCGCGCTCGACGGCGCTTCCGGATTAATCCTTTCTATAATCATGTGCAGGGCGATGAACCGCTCCTTCACGAACGTGCTATTCGGCGCGTTCGGAAAGATAACGCCGCCTGCGGACGGGGCAGCTCCGCCCGAGGACATGGGCAACAAGCAGGTTCGCTCGGCAACGCCTAAGGAGGCCGCTGAAATATTCAAGACCGCGAAGTCGGTCATCGTCGTCC
>JAHKKQ010000128.1 GCA_020027805.1 Candidatus Dadabacteria bacterium | reverse complement strand
TCACCCCCCCCGGATATCTTATCGATAGATAGCCGTTGATCCCCTCTATTTACAACACATAACAAGTGCACTATTAATTTAGTAGAGAGCGTTTCGGGCCGAACGTTCCCGGAAGCCGAAATTGCTCTATGACCCGCGACTGGAAAAGGACGTAAGTGCCTGTTGCAGCTGGCAATATAAGGATCCCCTATCCGGCTCTGGGCTCCCGGGCGATATAAAACGCGAGGCGGCCGGATTCGCAGCGTGAAGGCGATCGTATGAGAGACGAAAGAAAGACGAAGAAACAGCTGATCGGCGAGCTCGAAGAGCTCCGTCTCGGAATTTCCCGTCATGAAGCGAGGGAAAGCGAGCTTACGCGCCGGGTAGAGGAGCTCTCCGTATGTTTTCGCAGTATCGGCGACGGCGTTATTATTGCCGGAGCGGACGGCAGTATTATCCTGATCAACCGCATGGCGGAGGAGCTCACCGGCTGGACCTCTCAAGAAGCGTTAGGAAAGCCCGTAAGCGAGGTCTTGCGTCTTTATAACAATAGCAAGGGAGATGACCCGATAGAGCCTGCGAATATGGTTATTGAAACCGGGGAGAAGCTTGGTTTGCAGAGGGATACATTTCTAGTCACCCGGGACGGATCGATCCTGTACGTCTCGGCGAGTTTCGCCCCGGTACAGTATGAGCGAATGGACTTCAGGGGAGTTGTCGTCGTGTTCCGGGATATTTCCAGGCTCAGGGAAACGGAAGAGGGGCTTATAGAGAATGAAAAAAAATACCGGACAATCGTCGAGAACAGCTACGACCTCATATACGAGGTGGATTCAGTGGGAAGAATACTCTACGTGAATCCGGCCTGCCATGAACTTACAGGTTACGCGCAGTCGGAGCTCGTGGGGAAGAAAGCCTTCGATTTCATGCATCCCGACGACGTGCCGGCGGCCATGTCCATATTCATGCGCGCTGTCATGAATCTCTCCACGGAGAAGGCTACATTCAGGGCCTTGCACAAATCGGGCTCGTACCAGTGGCTCGAATGCATAGGGAACCCCTACCTGACGGCTGCGGGAGAGATACGGGGCGTCGTTATCACGAGGGACATTTCAGAGCGCAAGAGGGCGGAGGAAGAGCTCCTGGCTCTGAATACGCTCATGAAAGCCGTGCACAAGTTCCTCGACCTCGGCGAGGTTTATGACGTCGCGCTCGACATAATCATAAATATGGAAAACGTGGATATGGCTTTGATCTATATAGTGGATAAGGAAAAGAAGGAGGCGGTGATCCAGGCGAACAGGAACTTCCCTGAATTTTACGTGCGGAGGGCGGGAAGGATACCTTACCCCAGGGGGTTAACCTGGAAGGTAATCAACAGCGGCGCGATTGTGAATATAGAAGACGCGCAGAAGGACGAGGACATCGGACAGGCGGGCAGGGACCTCGGGCACCACAGCCTGCTGGGCATACCGATATTCCTGGGGCGCGAAGTAATAGGGGTAATCTGGTTCCTCAGCTACAAGGAGCGGAAATTCAGCGAGAACGAAGTGCGTCTGCTTTCGTCGATGGGGGATCAGATCGCGATTGCGATAGCAAAGGCGAAAATGATCGAGGAGATCGAGTCCACCCACGAAAAGCTCGTCCAATCGGAGAAGCTGGCCTCTCTGGGCCAGATGATATCGAGCATCGCACATGAGATAAACAACCCGCTCACTCCGATCTTGGGCTATTCGCAGAGGCTACTGACGAAGCCCGGTCTCGACGATAATGAGAAAAAGTCGCTCGAAATCATCAATACCTCGGCCCAGAGGGTCGCGAAGATCATCGAGAAGCTGCTTTCTTTCTCGAGGAACTACAGGCCGCAGAGGGCTTATGAAGATATCAACGCGCTTGTGAAGCAGTCGCTCGAATTCAGGGAGTATCAGCTAAAGCTCGATAACATCGAGGTCGTTACCGACTTCGACAGCGGAACTCCCAAGTCTATGGTCGATTCAAACCAGATGCAGCAGGTGTTTACCAATATCGTACTCAACGCCGAGCAGGCTATGAGCGGGTACAGGGACCGGGGGCGCCTCAAAGTGTCGACCAGGGTAAAGAACGGGGGCATTATAGAAATTAAATTCGAGGACAACGGCCCGGGAATCCCGAAAGATGTAATCGGAAAGATATTCGATCCCTTTTTCACCACCAAAGAGCCCGGGAAGGGGACGGGTCTCGGTCTCGCCGTCGCATACGGGATCATGCACGAGCACGGAGGGGAGATACGCGCGGAAAACAGGGAAGGAGGTGGGGCGACTTTCGTGGCTGAGCTGCCGGTGTCCGAGCGGACGGCGGAGCCGGGGCGGGATAAAGAGAAGCGTATGAAGGCAAGCCGGGGGAAGATGAGTGAGAAGAAGATCCTCATCGTCGAGGACGAAGAGCTGGTCGTAGATTTGATAAAAGGTGTCCTGGAACACGATAACATCACCATTGACAATGCCAGGGACGGTGAGGAAGCGCTCATGAAAACGGGCTCCAACGACTACGATCTGATAGTTTGCGACATTAAGATGCCGGGTATGAGCGGGATCGCTTTCTATGACAAAATCAAGGAATTAAAGCCCCGGCTTGCCGAGAAGGTTATCTTCATAACCGGCGACCCGAGCAGTGAAACGATGGACTTCATCAACATGACGGGAAACGAATATATAACCAAACCATTCAAAGTCGAGAAATTCAGGTCGTGCGTGTACGAATTTCTGAATCCGGCGGATGTGAAGAACGCATAGCGCTAATTACCCGGCAGGTGCGGAATCGGACCGGATCAGGAACCCGCGCAAAGCAAATACGAGATCCCCTCAGCCAAATAGATTACAGCAGCGAAAAGCCCAACCCTTGAGCTAGGCATATTAAGGGGCTTGATATTCTATCTACTAGTAGGTAAAATATTGTCATGAGTAAAGAGGTGTCTGATAAAATATTAGACGTTGCGCTCGATTATATAATGGGAAGAGGTTATAAAGCCTTCAGCTATAAAGACATATCCAAGGAAATCGGTATTAAGACGTCGAGTATTCATTATTATTTCCCGACCAAGGGTGATCTCGGCAAGACCTTAGCCCAAAGATTCTTCAAAGATACTAAAGCGGCATTAGAGTTAATCGATAAAATTACGGATGATCCGAAGGTGAAGATCAAAAAATTCGTACGAATTTTTCACCAAAACTTAAAGTCAGGAAACAGGGCATGCCCGGTCGCGATGCTGTCAGCGGACTATGACAATCTGCCGGAGGAAGTTAAGCGAGAAGTGTTAAATCTTATTCAGTTCCAGGAAACATGGCTTACGGAAGTATTGAAATCTGGTATCAAAAAGAAGGCTTTTAAATTTACGGGCAAACCGGAAGACAAAGCTAAAGCGATTTTTTCCGCTATTGAAGGCGCAACGATTGCCGCGAGGGCTTTTTCGGACGCAGGCAGAATACTTATAGCAGAAGATTTGATTATGAATAGCATCACCTGAAAAATTTGCGCTTTATATCTATCTAGTATTAGATAGATATAAACATTCAGGAGGCATAAAAATGAAGACAGCAATATGTATGTAGCAGCTGACGAAAGATTCTACCGTGCTTTTAGAAGTGGCACGTCTATTGAGTTTTAAAAATTATCAAAATTTCAGGAGATCGTAAAATGAGAAAAGTAACCATATATAGAATCGTAATGTATGTAGTGTTTATATTAACGTGGACGGTAAGTGCATTTGTTATAAATGGCAGCAATCTATTTACTACATCTGTAAAAGCGGCGGAACAGTCCACGAGTAATTACCCCACTCTGTATAAAACCGTCAAAATTGACGGACTCGATATATTTTACAGAGAAGCTGGGCCGAAAGACGCGCCGACTATTATTCTGCTTCACGGCTTTCCCACATCATCATATATGTTCCGGGATCTAATTCCCGAGCTTTCGGATAGATACCATGTAATAGCTCCTGATTACCCCGGATTCGGATACAGCTCAATGCCGAGCGTCGATCAATTTGATTACACATTCGATAATCTGGCCTTGGTTATTGAGAAACTCATAAACAAATTAGAGCTAGAAGAATATAGCCTGTATCTTCAGGATTACGGTGCCCCGGTGGGATTTCGTATTGCTGAAAAGAACCCGGATAAAGTCGAGGCCCTTATTATTCAAAACGGCAATGCTTACGATGAAGGTCTGCGTGATTTTTGGATTCCGCTCAAATCCTATTGGAAAGAAAGGACTCCGGCTAATGCAGAACCCCTTAAAGCATTTCTGACTTTGGATGCAACTAAGTGGCAGTTCACGCACGGAGTTCGAAATGTTGACACAATTAGTCCTGACAATTGGAGCCACGTCCAGCCGCTTCTCGACCGCCCCGGAAACCAGGAGATTCAGCTGCAGCTTTTTTATAGCTATGGTTCGAATCCGCCTCTTTATCCTTCCTGGCAGGCTTATTTAAGAAAATATCAGCCTCCAACTCTAATAGTTTGGGGTAAGAACGATCAGATATTCCCGGCTGAGGGCGCATACCCGTACAAGCGTGATTTAAATAATCTTGATTTCCATTTGCTCGATACGGGACACTTCGCTCTTGAAGAAGATTTACATGTGATTGTCTCTCTAATCAGGAGCTTCATGGATAAACACGTTGTTCAAAAAGCCACAACCGAAAAACAGGTCGAGAAACGATGATCTAATCGGATAATGTTGAAGAAAGACGTCGCGAATGTCGGAGCGGTGCGCGATCACAGACAGCGGGGAACGAATATATAACCAAACCATTCAAAGTCGACAAATTCAGGTCGTGTGTGTACGAGTTCCTGAATCCGGATCTGACGAACAGCTAAGAGTTGTTTTATCGAGGTATTCCCGGTTGCATGACCGCGCCGTAGCACCTTCATCCATGTATATTTCCGAGATCCGTCCGGAAAATTTGGAAGCTATATAAACCCCGAAATAAATCTCTTCCGGGGCATTCAATGTTATTGCACATTGCCGCACTCGGTATGTGACGGCTGTTCCAGGATAATGTTTGTTTCCGCTTTTCACCTCTCTCCTCTTTTAAACAGTTATGCCATCGACGAATTCTATTCTTGTACTATTTTCTGACATGCAACACCCAAGCGTTCGAAAAATTTAATGATGGCAAGGTGAAATAATTGGCATGTTACTTTCAAGCTTGTGGCAGGTGGAGCATCCAAGAGGGGAATAAACGAAAATAAATCCAAGGAGGAAGGGAGAGATGAATAAGGTCAAATGGCTCATATTGTTCTTGTTGGCTATTTTTACTGCGGTACCATCCTACGCCGTCAGTTTTAGTCTTGGCGGCTTTCCGAGTTACATGCGTACGAGGGCGCGCTATATAGGCAACGCGACCTTTATATCGGCGTTGAGCAATCAAGACGCCATAGACCTGGGTTTCGCCAATAATAAAGACAATATATTCTTCGCGGATACGACCCTGAGATTGACCCCTCAGCTGGTTCTCAGCGACTCCGTCGTTATCAGGGCGCAGCTGAGTGTGTTCGACAACAACATCTGGGGCGGATCCACGACGGAGCTCCTGGGAGGGCGCAACACCGTCGTGAATTCGAATATCTCGTTCAGCGACAGGTTCAGGGGCGCTATCCTGACCGGTCCGCTGGCGATAGACGACCCGGGGTTCTTCGACGTGAGGTTCTTGATGTCGGACATAGTGCTTCCTCACGATATCGGATTCATCAGGGTCGGACGTCAGCCCTTTGACTGGGGTATCGGTATGTATCTGAACGGAGGCTGGGACCCGTATTCCGACCTCGGCACCATATTCGACAGGTTCCTTTATCTGAAGTCTTTCGCGGCCGGGTCCTCGTCCATAACCTTCGTGTTCGTCTCCGACATTCTGACCGGGGGTAACAGCGTAGTTACCGGCAACGGCAACGGATACGACATCGGGGCTGTCGCTCTTATATTCAACAATCCGAATGTCGCGGGGGGCAACCTGACGGTGGCGGGCTTCGTGTTCCCGTACATCCATCAGAATAACGTCAGCACATTCCCGACGAGCGGAGCCGATCCGGGCGTACCGCCCAACGCGGGGGCCGCTGTCAGCGGCGTCGACCTCGACCAGCTGGTCCTTTATTCCGGTCTGATCGATTATAAGACGGACCTCTGGAGGCTCGTCGGTGAGATGGACGGGGTTTGGGGAAAGCTTAAAATCGACGGAGTGGGCGACGTGGATATAGACGCGTCGAATATAGTATTCGCCGCCCGCGCGGAAGTGTATCCGGGGTGGCCTATGAAGATAGTCG
>JAHKKQ010000021.1 GCA_020027805.1 Candidatus Dadabacteria bacterium | reverse complement strand
GGCGAGGTCGCGTTCGGCGCGTCGATAGAAGGCGGTGACGAAGGCCTTCCCGTCGACTCGGCCTTATTCCTCGCTGGTACTTGCGGTATTAGCACGCTCATCCGGCAAGGCGATCCCGGCCCGGGCGGAGTCGGCCAGTTCGCGCAATTCGGGCTCGCGGGGTTAAACGACCAGGGTCAGATAGTATTCAGGGCGAGGCTGTTCGATGGCAAAAAATCGGCCGTGGGTCTCTTCCGTATAAGTACCGTGGAAGAGGTAACCGCGCTCGCGCAGCAGTTCCAGCCGGCCCCGCCCGACGGTTCTTTACTCTACCGCACAATAGAAGACGGGTTCCGCGGGCCGAGCGACAGCGGGCTCGCGTTTTTCAAGGCAACTCTCATGAACCCGGACCGCACGTCCATACCGAATAATATCGGAGTGTTCCTCGCGCAGTGAGTCAGCGAATGCAAGGAATCGGAAGAAAGCGAAGCAAACAATAAGCCTGTTATCAGAAATTAAAACAAATCCCTCTGGGCGTCTTCGAGAAGTACCTTCCTGAGCAGGCTCTTGGCGTGGATGATCGCCTTCTCCTTTATCTCCTCGAGGTCGCTCGATTCGTTGGCGAGCGGGAAGGATAGCGATATGAAAACCGTGTCAGAGTCCGTCTCAAAATCCTCGAGCTCTATAGTCATGTCTATGAGGAACGCCTGTTCGTCGTCCGTGAGCGTAATGTTTTCAACCTTGTATTGAATCATAGAAGTACCGCGTCAAGCTCGTTCTATCCGTTCGGCAATTAATGGAGGAAACCCGACCGACGCCGTCCGTGTCTCAGGACACGAACCGATATCGAGAAAAGCCCCTGCTCACTTTGATTATATAAGGCTATTGATAAATTTTCAATTAACGCCCGGTAAAATCCCGACAAAGCCCCCGGCTCAGTGAAGTGTCAGCGATAAACACGCCTCTTACGCGCGGCAAGGGGTCCGTTTTTTGTTCTGCATATGGAGTGGTGTATTATTCTTGAGCGGGCCGCCAGCACATCGTTCCGGGCACAGCGTGAACCTGATAATTCCCGACGAAATAAATTCGGAGGCTCGATCCGGCCATGCATAACGCCCGTTTCGTAAACAGGGTAGTCCTCGTCCTCACTCTCTCCGGCATATTGGCGGGGCTAGCGGCGCACTTTCTGCAAATACCGGACATAGCGGACTGGGCCTGGGCGGGAGCCACCGCCGCCGCGCTCATACCCCTCACGCTCATCGTCGCGCGCACGCTCTACTCGGGCAAGCTGGGCGTGGACGTGATCGCGCTAATAGCGATGGCCGGGTCCCTCGTCCTGGGTGAGTACCTGGCCGGCGCAGTGATCGCGCTCATGCTCTCGGGCGGCCAGGTGCTGGAGGAGTACGCGGCATCGAGGGCGCGGAAGGAGCTGTCGGCCCTCATCGGGCGCACTCCGCGGACGGTGAACAGGCTCGACGGCGACACCGTAACCACGGCTCCGATCGAAGACGTCAGGCCCGGAGACTTCCTCATGGTCAGGCCGGGCGAGATCGTCCCCGTAGACGGCGTCGTCATAGGCGGCTCCGCCGTGTTAGACGAATCGGCCCTCACGGGCGAGTCGAAGCCCGTCGAGCACAGGGACAGGGACCAGGTCCTGAGCGGCACGGTGAACGCCTCTCAGTCCCCGTTCAAAATGAGGGCGACCGTCAGCGCCGGGGAGAGTGTATACGCGGGGATAATAAGGCTCGTCGGGCAGGCGCAGTCTTCCAAGGCGCCGCTCGTCCGGATGGCCGACAGGTACGCGATATTCTTCCTCCCGCTGACGCTCGCAGTCTCCGCCGTCGCGTGGATAATATCGGGCGACCCCGTGCGGGCCCTCGCCGTTCTCGTGGTCGCTACCCCCTGCCCTCTCATACTCGCGGTCCCCGTCGCGATAGTCTCGGGGCTCTCGCGCGCGGCGCGCCGCGGCATCATCATAAAAGGCGGCGGGGCGCTCGAAACACTCGCCCGCGGCAAGATCCTTATCCTCGATAAAACCGGTACCATAACGAAGGGCGAGCCTCTCCTGAGCAGCGTGGAGAGCTTCGGGGATTACGACCCCGACGAATTACTCAAGCTCTCCGCCTCACTCGATCAGGTCTCTCCGCACGTGCTCGCGCGGCCCATAGTCAAAGCCGCAATCGAGCGCGGGCTATACCTCAGCTTTCCCGAGGATGCCGCGGAGGAATTCGGCTCGGGGATCAGCGGCACAGTCAACGGTAAAAGAGTGAAGCTCGGCAGGATGGACTGGGTGCTGAGCGGTACGCCCCCCGACCCCAGGGCGGACCGGCTGCACAGAAGGTCTTTACTCGACGGCTCGTCGTGCATATTCATATCGGTCGACGGCGTGCCGGCAGGCGCGCTGATACTGGACGACCCGGTGAGACCCGACGCCCCCCTGACTATCCGCGCGCTCAAGCGGGTCGGGTTTCAGAGAATAGTCATGCTGACGGGTGACCACAAGGACGTCGCCCTGTCCGTGGGCGCCGCCATAGGCATCGACAAGGTGCTGGCCGAGCGCTCGCCTCAGGAAAAGGTAGACGCGGTCCTCACGGAGCGCTCCGAAGGCGTAACCATAATGGTGGGGGACGGCATAAACGACGCGGCCGCGCTCGCGTCCGCGGACGTGGGCGTGGCCATGGGCGCGAGGGGGGCGACCGCTTCCTCCGAAGCCGCCGACGTCGTTCTGATCGTCGACAAGCTCGACCGCCTGATAGAAGCCGTGAGCATAGCCCGGAGGTCGAGGTCTATAGCGTTCGAAAGCATCGCCGTCGGCATGGGCCTTTCTATAGCGGCGATGCTGGCGGCGGCGGCAGGGTTCCTCGCGCCCGTCACCGGAGCAATTTTGCAGGAGGTAATAGATACGATAGTCATCCTGAACGCGCTCCGCGCGCTCAGGGACGGGAAGCAGAGGGGCCGCCTGGACCCGGAAGCGGCCAGGATAGGACTCCAGTTCCGGGACGAGCACGAGAAGCTCATGCCCGAAGTCAGACGCATCAGATACGTTACCGACAGGCTCGATACCATGCCCCCCGAAACGGCTCTAAAGGAGCTCAGGGGGATTCATACTTTTTTGGCCGAGCGGCTGCTGCCGCACGAGAAAGCCGAGGACGCGGTCGTATACCCGCTCGTGGCGGACATAATCGGGGGAGAAGACCCGACTGCCACGATGAGCAGGGCTCATATCGAAATAAGCCGCCTGATCAAGGTGTTCGGCAATTTGCTGGACGGGATGCCGGCGGAGGGCCCGGGCCCGGAAGACATGCGTGAGATGAGAAGGATCCTCTACGGTCTCTATGCGATACTCACCCTCCATTTCGCGCAGGAAGAAGAGTCCTATCTGGCATTAATAGAAGAGCGTATGAAGTCCGACAAGGATGCGGAGGGCTAGGCTGCCGCGGGATGTTTGTAATTACTGACCGGGCGTGGGAGGCGCGGCCTCGTTATTCCCGGTCTTCTTTTTAATCGAAAGCTCCACGCTCTCGAACATGACGCCGTGATTGCAATTCCCGTTCTCGCCGTCGAGGCTCTCCCTTATCTCGGTCACCCCGTCCGCCCAGAGAGTCGAATACCTGAGCTTGCCGCCGCAGACGGACTCGCCGAATTTCCCCGGGTCCTCCACTTCCTCCCCCTCCGCCCAAACCACTTCGTCCTGAGCCGGGGTTCCGTACCCGTTAATGAGAAAACCCTTGACCTTGTTGTAGTCGCTTATGTAGGAATTGGGGTCCTCGTACGAGCCCTGCATAAGGTATCCCGCCCTCGTGAGCTTATCCCCGTCGAACAGGTATCCGACGATCACGGGTATTCCCTCGACCTCACCCCTGTATGTGATTACCTCGGGGTTATCCCCGGTCGGGGTAGCGTCTTCGGACGCCTTGACCTGCTCGCGGCTCATGCCCCAGGTCGTTTTCCTGAAGCTGAATTCCCCGCCCTCTTTCGTCTTCGAATCCTTTCCGTCCCTGCATGAGACGGCCCCGAAGCCGAGCGCCGCCGCGAACATCAAAAGTAAAAACTTTTTCATCCTTTGAATCCCCTCCTCACGGCCGGTTGCGCCGTACGTTACGCGCTGTCCCGCCGGGCTGCGGCACGAAGCGTTACTAAATCCGCCGCGGGTCATATCGGGTCATATGCGGATATCCCGCACACGAAAATTTCCGGATGCAATATTACACGATTTTTTATACGCATGTGTCGAGGTCAGGCGTCCGGCTCCCGAGCGTGTGATACGGATAACCCGCCGGTACTCCGCGTATACAGGCCGCTCGGATATATTATTCGCGCCGGGCACGCACTCCTCTCGAACTTCAATATTCCGAATTACCCTTTCCGAACTCCTGCAGCACCTCGTTTATCACCTCGTCCGAGGTAGCCCTGAGAAGCTCGTCGTAATGATCCACCAGCTCCTCGCGGCTGACGACTCCCTTGTCGGTCAGCAGCTTTTCAAGCGCAGAGATCTTGATCCTGTCGGTAACTATCGCCCTTACGAGGTCGAGGATCAGCCTCCACTGCGTATCGCCCCCCAAAAGCTCGTAGAGCTGCTTTTCGTTGCCCTTCTCCAAACCCGACCCTCCCTTAACTCCGAGTAACCAGTTTACTCCAAGGCCTTCTTTCAATGCCCGTGCCCACATAGAGCAAATGCGGGAAACTGCCCGCGGCGGTACATTATACCGGCCCGAATGAATTATATATTCATTATTCCGCCCGGGAAAGTGCGCCGGATAATATCGACAATCACCAATATGCCCGGGCTCCCGGGAGTTCCAGGATGCGTATTATCGGACCGGGTTCTTTATGCCGGACATACGAGCCCCCGGAAACAGGCGATAAAGGAAAACGCTCTCATACAGAGGGGGTGTAAATATACGATAATGCGGTGTGGTTATTTCCCCGGTCAGAAAAACACGCCCTGTTCCGGGCGGGCGGAGAGTAACCGCATCGGGTCGTCAATGCTTCCAGGCGGCAAGGCCCTGGCAGACGACTGTAAACCAGTTCTGCGGGTTTTCCCTTTCGAGGTTCCAGCTCATGTTGAGCACCGAGTTCGCGCCGACGAGTATGGCCTGGTCCTTGAGCGCGTCTATGCACTGGCCCACGTACATGTGCTCGTTATACTCGAACTCCCACGCCTCCCTGAAGTGCCGCTGGCTCTTGCCCGTGACGTATTCGACCGAGTCATACTGCTCGATCTCGTCGGGAGCGCCCATCTCCTCAATGAATATGAATTCGCGGAGATTCTCCCACGCGCCCGCGATATTCGCGCAGGTGAAAAAAAGAAGCAGTGCCGCAACGAATGTCCTCATATCATCATCCTCCTTCCGTATATAAAAAGGTTGACCCGTATCCGGGATCATAGCCCGAACGTCTATATTATATACCCTATATACCCGATTGAAAATACAGCCGGGCGCGATCCCGCAAAAGCGCCGCCTCCCGGTTACGATCTCCATTCGCCACCCGGGGCGCACCTCGTATAGAGAGGGTTTCATTGCTCACAATGAAGACACGGATATTAATTTATTTGCCCTCCCTTCCTATATGCCTGTATAATTTAAATAATTTTTTGATAAAAAAATGCGCGCGGGAGAAGCGCGTCCAGAGAGAGTCGGGGATTTCATGACAGGCATTGCTGTCTTCAATGAAGAATTCAACGAATTTATAAACGACACCGGCATACAGATAAAGCCCGGGGGCAGGGAAACCTTCTCACTCGGGGATATATACGTATTCCCCGACCTCGACATACTCAGCCCCGGACGCCTGGCAGGGGCGGGACCGCCGGGCGGGCGGATAAGCTCGTCCGCGCTTGCGGACCCTGAGGCCCCGGGCGGCGGGGCTCTCATATGCGGCCCGGTGGATTCCGGGAAGACATCTCTCCTTAAGGTCCTCGCCCGGCGCTTTCTCGATGCGGGCCTTTTTCCCTTGTACGCCGACGGGAAGACCCTTCACGTTCCGCACCCGGAAGAGACGTCCGAATTCTTCCTCGGGAAATACAGCCGGCAGTACACGTCGGAGGGTTACGGACTTATAAGAGGCGAGCCCGCGGAGCGGAGGATACTCCTTCTCGACAACGCCGACAGGATAAGGACCGGATCGTCCGAGCTCGGCTCCTTACTCCTCGGACTGAGGGATCATTTCGGCGCCGTAATCCTGACAGCGGTGAACCTGCCTGAATTCACCGACCTGCCCGAGGGGCTGTCCGTTTTCGGGGTGCCCGAAGGGTACGCCGTCTGCGGGATCGCGGAGCTCGGACACGTCCTCAGGGAGGAGCTCATCTCGAAATGGACGGCGAGGGGAGAAGCGGGGGATGAAAAAGCGGCCGCTCAGAGGAAAGACAGGCTCAGGGGCGCAGTGGATACGGTTCTCGGAAGAAACCTTGTCCCCTCATACCCGGTCTTCGTTCTGACGATACTCCACATGGCCGATTCGGAGGGCCCGGCGGGGCCGAGCGCGAGCTCCTACGGGCAATACTACGAATACCTGATAACGAAAGCGCTCAAGGACACCGCTGGCAGGGAAAGTCTGCCCTTTTTTATCCGCTTCCTGTCAGAGCTCGCATACAGGATGTTCTCGAGGAGGAGCAGATGGATAGCGGAGGAGAACATCGAAACCCTGGTCGGGGAGGTCTCCGCCGATTTCGCTGACCCTCCCGAATGGCCGGGCACGGTGATATCGGCCCTTCTCGAATCCGAAACGCTCGCCGTGAGGGAGTCGGGTTACGAATTCAGGCACGGGTATGCCTATCACTACTTCGCCGCCCTTTACTTCTCCCGGAACCTCCACAAGGAACACGTGAAGGAAGAAGTGAAAAGGCTCACCGGCAGCCTCGACGAAGAAGAATACGCCAACATCATGCTTTTCCTCACCCACCTTTCGTGGGACCCTTTCCTCCTCGAGCAGATCGCACGCAATGTCGAATACGCCGCGGCCTCCGAAGAGCCCTATAGAAGGGAAGAGGAGGAGCCTTACCTGGACGAGCTCCTGAGGGAGCTCGAAAAGCTCATAGACAAGGACAGGAGGCTGAGGGAGATAAGGGCCGAGTACGTGTCTGAGGCGGAGACGCGCTCAAGACAGCCGATCGGGTTCCGCACGAACGGCGCGGACATCAGGGTGAGGAGAAAGAAGGAAGCCGCCGTCTTCGTCTCATCGAGGAGGTCGCTGTTCATTGACGCGCTCCTGCGGATCTCATCCGGGGCGTTCACGGGGCCCCCGGCCGGGGGCCCGTACGTTATACCGCGAGAATTCGGCGGGAATATTTACGTTCTGTGGTCGTCCGCCCTGAGGAGAAGAAAGAGAGAGGCGGACAGGGTGAGGAAGGCAGCCGAGGGAAGGGAGGGGCGCGTTTTGGAAAGCGGCGGGACCCGGGAAGAGCTCTCATACATGACCGCGCTTTACGGACTCTATATGAGGATATACATGAATGCCGTGAGGCAGTTGTCTCTCCTCACGGAAGCGGGCGCACCCGAATACACTAACACGATCCCCGATGAGCTGATGAGGATATGCTCGGGCCTCTTCCGTAAAGACGAGGCACCCGGCATAGACACGATAGGCAGGTTTCTGGAGAAGAACAGAGAGAGGAGATTCGCGAGGGAATTAATCAGGGAATGCGCTTTACAGCGGTCGTATCTTTTCGGCGGGGAAGACGACCTCTCGCTGGAGATTGGAAAACTTCTCGATTCCGGCAAAGGGATATAAGCCGATAATTATCAAGAAACTCACCCGAAGTGTGTCACGAAGTTGTAATCGACCTCGTGAGGCAGCTCGGGGTCGGCGATCATCTTCCTGAGCTCCTCCGGGCAGCCGCGCGGGAGATTGTCCGTGTCCTCCACCCCGAGCCACCCCCAGCTGTTGACGAAACCCCTGGCCCTTGTTTCGTTCCCGTCCGCGAAAAGCCTGACGAGGTCCCAGGCGAACTCGTCGACGACGCTCTCGAGCCTGTCCACGTCAACGATGAATTTCCCGCCCCAGGGGTCGTGCCTTATGGCCCCCTTGTCCCTGAAATGCCTGTAGGCGAGATAGGCCGAGCCTGTGTCAGGGTGTTTGACGAACCCCTCCCTCCTCATATACCTCAGCATCTCGGCTACAGTGAGCAGGTATGCCTTATGGAGGAGCCCCCCCTTCAACAGACCGCCGGAGAGGTGCTTCATGTTGTAGAGAGCGATCATGTCCGATTTCAGCTCGTGGAGCACCATGTAGTTGCTGTCGAACTCGGACATCACCCTGCCGAGCCTGTCCGCGCCGATGAAATGCCCGGCGTCGTGCCCCCTGAGCCATATCAGGAGAAGCCGCGCGGCCTCCTCGAACGACAGCTCCGCGAGCGCTTCAGCGCCCGCCAGGTACCGGAGGGCGATCTTTTCCGTGAGCGCCTTGAACCTGGCCGCGTAAAGGTTTATGAATACGGTCATATGGGAAAGGGACGACACGTTCTCCTTCGTCCCTCCCGAAAAGAAAACGCATATAGGTTTGTGCCGGGTGTTGAGCCCGCCCGCGAGGGAGAATACGTCGAGGCATTTTATATGCGGGAGGTCGCCCTGGAAGACCTTCCCCTTGTACCCGCGCGATACCATAAGCTCTTCCGTGAAGAGCCCCATGTTGTCGTCGTATTCGAGGATCAGCCGGTCATACCCCCGGTTCTCCGCGCCGGCCGCGCCCGAATAATAACTTTCCCCGTCCCCTTCCGGGGAGAACACCTTGCCGATTATGAGCTGGACTCCGTCTTTCCCGTCCCCGTTCCGGGCATCCAGGGGAAAGAGGTCGAATATACCCCTGCCGAGCGCTCCCGCGCCGGCTTCATATTTACTGCGCGCCTCGCCTGTCAAACCGGCCTCGCCCTTTTTCAGATTTTCGGCAACTTCGCTCCAGAGTTTTTTTTCGAGCGATAGGGTGAGCTCTTTCGAGAGCTGTCTTTTATACATACCCTCTACGAGCACGAGGGTTTCCTTAAAGACATCCGCCGCTCCCTTCAGATTCAGGGGCAGCTTCACGCGGACGTCCTCGGTCAGGGTCTTTCTGGTTTCTGCCATGACCCGGTATTTTAACAGGTAATGAATGCGGATTTAAGCGGCGAATTCGGAGATTCTGTTAATCGAGTATTTCACTCTTGCCGGGGACGACCTCGACGACCGACAGGTATTCGTCCAGCATCCCGAGCGCTTCCTCTATCAGAGCGGTATTACCCGCCATCGCGGCTTCCTCTATGCCCTTGCCTATCCTGCTTATCTCCTGGAAACCGTAACCGCCGCCCGAGCCCTTCATACCGTGCCCGAGCCTCTGCGCTTCTTTCATGTCCGATTTCGCTATGCACTCCCTGATGATTGCGATTTCCCTGTGCCTGCTTTCGAGAAAGAAGGGTATGAGGTCCATAAAATCGGGGTCTACGTAAACAACTTCTTTCGTGTATCGTTTTTCCGGCATATCCATGTACGCCTCCCGGTGCGGTTCTCGGATAATAATACACCCTCCGGGGTTTCCGGGTAAACAGCGGCGGATATACGGGCGGGGTCAGGGCCTGGGCTGGTGCTCGGGCTTCAGCAGGTCGAATACGGTCTTTACCGGGTTGAACGTCATGAGCGGGACTTCGACGAAAACGGTGTTCCAGAAGGCCATCGCCCCGTTCCAGAGCCCGGGGAGCTCGAGGGCCTTCAAGTCCCTCCCGTCCTTCGATTTGACGGATATGAACCCTGCGTCCCGGTCGATGAACCCGTGGAGGTCGTAGGGAATTCCCCTGTGGTCCCTGAGCCCGCAGACGATGTCGACGGGATTGAAATGGGTCGAGGATTCCCAGACGGCCTTTTGTCCGGGCGCGCCCATATCCACCTGCGCCGATTCCACTATCTGCTTCGTGAGACTCCCGTCCCTCCCCCTCACCCAGAAGGGTCCGCCCCCGGGCTCGCCTTCGTTCCTCACCACTCCGCACACCCTGAGCGGCCTCCTGAGTGCGGATACCAGAAGAGCGGACGCCGCGCCGCGCGAGGCCTTTTCCGCTTCTTCCGGGATTGAAATTTCGAGCCCCATCCTTTCGAGCTCCCCGAGCTCCCGGGCGGTGTCTTTATGCCCCCCGCCGCCCTCGAGTTTAAGGAGCGCTCCGGACACGAGGCCTTCGAGCCTGAGCAGATAGCCGCCGAGCGCCTTCTTCCATAGATAAGTCTCCTCTTTTAGCCTGTCGGGAACTACGTTGTCTATATTCTTTATAAATGCGATATCGCATCCGAGCTCGTTCAGGTTCTCGATGAGCGCCCCGTGTCCGGCAGGCCTGAACACCGGCTTTCCGTCGTCCCCGATGAACGGCCTGTTCTCCATATCGACGGCGATGGTGTCCGTCGACGGCTTCTGTACCGAGTATCCGACGTCGAGGCTCTCCCCATCCCGCTCGTAGATGCCCCGCACACCGTCTATATAACCGCTCACGATATCCGTGTGCTCGGGCGACAGGGTGAAATGGACGCGCGCCCTGCCTTCTCCGTCCCTCGCGTAGCACAGCGCCTCGGCCAGGTGCTCCTCGAAAGCAGTCCTGCCGTGCACGGGGTACTTGTGGAACCTGATCATCCCCTTGGGCAGGTTCGAATAATTGAGGCCGCCCGGCCCGAGCGTATGCCTGACGATCTCCCCGTATTCGCCCGCCGAGAGCAGCTCCCTCATGCGGTACCCGTTTTTTTCGAGCGCGGATTCGAGGTCGTCGTGAAAGGCGAACTTCCCGAGCTCGCTTATGAACCTGAGTACGGCCTCCGAGTCCCTGTCGCCGCCCTTTGCGGCCTTTTCGAGACGCCCGCGGGAAAGAGCGCCGCCCTGCCCCGCCGCCAGGAGCTCCCTGAACATCCTGCTCGCGGCCCCCGAGGCCGGGACGAATTTGATTATGCTCCTCCGTGCGGATTCGGATTCGTAGTAATGCGCATGGGATTCCGCCTCGTTCCTGATACGGACGATCCCGTCTCCGGGCGTGCACGGCCTTACGAGGTCCGACGGAGGCAAGCCCCTCTCGAACATTTCTATCTGTGACAATACCGTCCCGGGCTTTATGCCCCTCGCTTCGATTTCGCCTATTATATTCGGGCCGAGTTTCGCAGTGCTCGCTTTCAACTCTCAATACACTCCGTCTGTCGCAATTGAGTCCGGCATTATTCTATACGGAAAAAAACGCGACCCCAAGAGGATACTCCGCCGTGAGCGGGGGGACCGCGTCTTGAACGGGTCACGCCCCCACGTCGACTCCGGGAGAACCGCTTACCGCGCTTCCCCGCGCTTCGAGCCATTTCTTCACCATATCGTGGAGGTGCTTCCTGGTCAGCGGCTTTGTGATGTAATCGTCCATATCGCTCTCCAGACACTTTTCCCTGTAACCCAATAACGCATGAGCGGTGACCGCTATTATAGGCGTCCTGTCCGTGCGGTTCGCTTTCTCCCATTCCCTTATCACCCTCGTCGCCTCGAAGCCGTCCATAACCGGCATCTGTATGTCCATCAGAATGATGTCGTACGCGTTTGTGCACGCGGCGTCGGCCCCTTCCCGGCCGCCGGAAGCGACGTCGACCTCGTAACCGCAGAGCTCGAGGATCCTCTTCGCGAGGTTCTGGTTGTCGGGCGTGTCGTCCACTACGAGTATCCGCGGCTTCACCCTGCCCTTCGCCCACAGGGAATCGAACGGGGAACCCGGGCGCTGGTCACGTTCGGTCATATACGCATCTTCCTTCACGAGCCTCGACACCGCGTCATAGAGCTTCGCGCTCTTGACCGGCTTCACTATCGTCTCGTCTATACCCCTGTCCTTAATATCGGAGAAGTTCATCCCTCCCCATGAAGTAAGCAGGAGGATTTTTATATCGCTCCCGATGGAGCTCCTGACGTGCTCCGTGAACTCTATGCCGTCCATCCCGGGCATCTGCTTGTCCACGATTATCAGGGGCGGCTTCCTGTCCATATTGTGGAGCAGCGACAGCGCGGCCCTCCCCCCGCCCGAATCCATTACCTCGAACCCCCAGAGCGAGAGCATCTTCCTCAGCACCGACCTGTTGGTCCCGTTGTCGTCGACGACGAGGACAGGCGTTCCGCGGAAATTCGGCTGCACCCTGGCGACCCCGGCCTCCTTCTCCCAGTCGAGCTTGAGCGGGAGGCTGAAGTAGAACGTAGAGCCGTTCCCGACCTCGCTCTCGAACCATATTTTTCCGTTCATCAGCTCAACCAGGGACTTCGATATGCTGAGGCCGAGTCCCGCCCCGCCGAACGTCCTCGTCGTCGAGCTGTCGACCTGCGAGAATTTCTCGAAGATCATTTCCCCGTGCTCGTCCGGGATGCCGATGCCCGTGTCCGCGACGCTGAACTGGAGCTCGACCTCGTCCCCGTCGACGGGCTTCATGTTCTCGAGATTGATGAGCACCTCGCCCGCGTCCGTGAACTTTATGGCGTTGATCACCAGGTTTGCCAGGACCTGCCTTATCCTCGTCATGTCCCCGATAAGTCGGTCGGGCACGTTGTGGTTGATGTAGCATACGAGCTCCAGGCCCTTCTCGAACGCCCTCACCGAGAGGGAATCGGCGACTCCCTCGACGAGCTCCTTCAGGCTGAAAGGCTCCTCCTCGATCTCCATCTGCCCGACTTCGATCCTCGAGAAATCGAGTATTTCGTTTATAAGGCTCAGGAGCGCGTCCGAGGACGACTCTATCACCCTGAGCGTCTCCTGCTGCTCGCTGGATAACGAAGAGTCGAGCATGAGCTCCGTCATGCCGACGATCGCGTTGAGCGGCGTCCTTATCTCGTGGCTCACGTTCGCGAGGAACTCCGTCTTCGCCTGGCTGGCCGCCTCAGCCGCTTCCTTCGCGAGCTTGAGCTCCTCCTCCGCCTTCTTCATCTCCGATATGTCCATGAGGCTCCCCAGTATCGCCTGCCTGCCCCTGTACTGTATCGACGTGCTCGTCTCCATTACCCATTTCGTCTCGCCCCGTTTGTCCACCACCCTGTACTCGTACGGCAGCTTCCTCCCCCCATCCTGCATACGTTTCGACTTCTCCCTCACGTCGTCGCGGTCGAGCGGGTGCACTAGTTTCCAGGGGTTCGTGCCCATGAGCTCGTCCTTCCCGTAGCCCATGAACTCCTCGAACTGCGGGTTGACGAACGCGAACCCGGAGTCCTGTATGATGAATACGCCGATCGGGGTCCCGGTCGAAAGCGTCTCGAACAGCTCCTCGGCCTGCTTCCTCTCGGATATGTCCATAAGGGTCCCGAGCACCGCCTCCTTCCCCATGTACTGGATCGACCTCACTACCTCCATCGACCACATGACCGTGCCGTCCTTTCTCACTGCCCTGTATTCGTAGGGGGCGCTCAGCTCGCCCTTGAGCATCCTGACGGCGTTCTGTCTCACGGACGGCCTGTCTTCCTCGTAGATATACCAAACGGATTTGCTCCCGAGGAGCTCCTCCTCCGTATACCCGGTGTATTCCTGGAGCTGCGGGTTGACGAATTTGAATTCCCCGTCCTGCACTATGTATATGCCGATAGGAGAGCTCGTCGAGAGGGTCCTCAACATTATCTCCACCCTTCTCCTCTCCGTGATGTCGGCTACGCTCCCGAGCACGGCGTTACGGTCGCGGAACCTGATCCCGGTCACGGTCTCGGTGAGCCATTTTATCTCGCCCCCCTTGCTCGATATCCTGTATTCGTAGGGCTCGGAGCTCCTCCGCTCGAGCATCTGCCCCGACTTCTCCCTCACGATATCCCGGTCGAGATAGAGGACTATCCTTTCGGCGCTCGTCCCTATGAGGTCCTCCTCCCCGTATCCCGTGTACTCGCAGAACTGCCTGTTCACATATTTGATCTCGCCGTCCTGGACTATGTAGATACCGAGCGGGGAGCTCGTCGAGAGGGTCCTGAGCATTTCCTCCGCATGCCTCGCGGAAGTGATGTCCGCGACGCACCCGAGTATGGACTCCTTGCCGGAATGCATGATTTTAGACGCCGTCTCGGCGACCCATACGGTCTGCCTCTTCCTGTTGATAATCCTGTACTTACACGGCTCGTCGCGCTTCCCGTCTATTATTCCCCGCACATAGCTGCCGTGCTCATCCCTGTCGTCGGGCGATACGAGCGCGTCCATTTTCGACCCTATAAGTTCTTTGACGGTATAGCCCGTCAGGCCCTCGAACACGTGGTTGACGTACGCGAGACGTCCGTCGGTGATTACGTACGCCCCGTAAGGCGAGCCCGCCGAAAGCGTTTCGTGGAAGTCTTCAGCTTCTTTAAGCCCCTTTATCCGCCCCTCGAGTTTTTCGACGGCGGCGCGGTTCTTCTCGGTCAGGCTCTCGATCCTCGATTCCGTATCCCTTGCCTTACTCACGGCGTATTTTTTCTCCCGGTAGTTCCTCGAGTACTCGAGCGTAAGCCCGATGAACGGCGTGAAGCATGCCAGCGCCTTGAGGAAATCGGCGTAGAGGAAATGCTCGCCCGGGAAGAGGGAGGAAACGAGCGTGGTGAGTATTTCCGAAGCGAGGAGCGGTATCAGCGTTATTTCAAGGACGCAGGAGAGGAGCGTTCTCTTCGCGCTCGTATAATATTCGGAAGCTAGCGCGGCGGCGATCACAAACGCCATGGGAGTAAGGCTCCATATACGGGCCGGGAGCGAGTGCGCTATGGGAGCGCCCGGTTTCGGGCCCGATTCGGATAGGAAATAGATTATCCCGAGCGCTATGCCAATGAAAACCGAGCTTGCGATAAGGTAATGCCCTGTCCTCTTGTCGAGGTCCTGATAATTTTTATTCCTGAGGAGTATCAATACGCCCGCGAGTATCAGCACCGCCGGGAAGAGGTCGACCGCACCCGAGGAAACCGTTATGAAGAACTCCCTGTAAACCCCCTCTCCGAACATGTATGACGCGAAGAACTGGAACCCGCTTATCACTGCCGTGCCTATCAGGGACACGCCCAGTAGCAACGTGATCCTGCTCCTCTCGAGGGCGTAATGCGCGAGGCAGAGCGTGCCCGTGAAAAGCGAGATGAGGATCGTGGCCGTGACCGTTATCCGGAAAGCCTCCGTCACTTCGAGGTATCTCATCCTCAAATCAGCCGCGAGGAGTGAAAGCAAGAAGGGAAGGACGCTCAGGGATAGCACGGTTATGAAAAGCCCTTTCGGGAACTGCGCGCCTTCTGAAAATACAGCCCGTTTTTCTGATCTCATGCCCTATCCGGCGGGGACAAATAAACAATAAAACTTCCCCTGCTGTAATCAAGCAATTCCTATGCCATGTGGGATGACATCTAACTTATTGGATTTAATGGATAACTTGGCAAAATTCAGCGCCCGGAAACGGCGGCAACGACAATTATTGTCAAGGCCGCACAAAAAGAAGCATATATTAGTGAACCGATGAAATATCATCGCGACCGCCCTTGAAGAACGCTTCCACATTGAGCTATAATTAATTATTCGATTGCTTAATGATTGTATTTCTCAAACTATCGTTAAGCGGGGGGGGTGGACATGAAAAACACAGGGGACGCATTAATCGGCCGCGCTTCAAGCCTGATCGTATTAATTTCCTCTATAGTAATGATCGCGCTCATGGTAACTGGAGGGTGCGAAAACGGCGGACACGGTGGCCCTTCCGTTACCCCCAGTCCTCCTCCGACAGGGTTCCCTCCCGAATGCGACGGTACGTTCGATGTCGATCTCAGCTGTCCCGCGACAAGCCTGGCAGGATCTGTTTGTCTCCCATATTTATGTGACGTAATAGACGACAGCGAAGAGCCGCCCGTAATAATCGATAATCTCACCGTTGTCTTCGGCGACCATTGCACGGACACCGACTGCTTCACGCTCGAGTGCCAGGACATATTTAACGGATCTGTGTTCGATGCCGATGCAGCAACTATTATCATAGACAGCGTAAGCGGCACCCCCGTCGGAGAGGACGTCGAAGGCAGTGTGTTTCAGGGAACACCCGACGGCGTAATTATAATAGGCGGCGAAGAGTTCGCCCTCGACTGCAACGGGTTCATAACCCCTTAAAAGTTTGCGCAGATATAGCCCGGCTTCTGGAAAAAAACAAGAGAAGAATCCAGGATTCGTTCCGCGTACTTCCCGGTATTTACAAGCCCCTTGCCCGCAGTATTATTTCCAGGGGAGGGACCGCGATGAGAAAAAATATTACACGGGTTCGAATGATGCTTGTAATTTGCGTGACGTCATTAATCGCTGCCTGCGCCCAGCCCGCGGCGGAGACAGGCAAGGTGTACGACCCGGGCCAGGTATCCGCCACGTGCACCGAGAACCTCGGGCTCGACGGCGCGGTAATAATGTCGCTCGCGGCGGCTTTCCGGGATACGAACGGCAAGATAACCGACTCGTTCAAGGAAAAGGCGAGCAAGGACATTGCGGAGTCGGAAAACGTACAGCCTTCCGAAAGCGACGCCGTATTCCAGCAGTACATCTCGTGCCTCGAAAGCTCCGTAGCGCAGTAATACAGCGGGCCGCGGTTTCCCGGCCTTTACAACCCCGGAGATTTCTGTAGAATTGGATTATGAAAATAACTCACCCGAATAGAGCCGGCTTATTCACCCTCATCGCCCTGATTTGCATCGTCTGCTTAATGTCCGGATGCTTCTGGAAGGGAGACGAGGTCAAGTTCTCGAAGGTATCCGACCCCGAGAACACGTCGGCAGGATGCGCCCAGAGCCAGGGGTTCGACCCCGAGCTGACAAAACAGCTGGCGGAATCGCTCAAGGACTACGACGGCGAGATCAACGACGAATTCAAGCTGAAGGCGTCGGCGTTCGTCACGGAGTCCGACAGCGTACCCGCCGCAAACAGGAATTCCGTATTGAAGGAATATTTCTCCTGCCTTTCTAATTCAGCCCCGGTTGAAAAAAAGTAGCCACCCGGCTGCATCAAACAAATCCCGCGCGTACGCAGGTGCATTGAAAAAATTATTCGGCTTCGGGATCGCCTTCCATGAACACGGCGTTCCCTTTAATGGCCGAGAGCCTGAGTTTTTTTAATCCGCTGTATTCTTCCGAATCGCACCGCCTGCGGGCGGCTTCGAGATCGGGGAACTCGATTATCACAGGGAAAACGGGCTTCCAGTCCCCTTCAACCACGTCGGTCGTGCCCCCGATCAAAATGTAACGCCCGCCGTGGTCGGCAACTGTCTTGAATACTCCCTCCCTGTACTTCTCCATCTTTTCAGGGTCGGTAACATCGAGCACGTCGAAAAAACAGTATGCGGGCATTGCGCCTCTCCTCCATGTTGGGACTAATTCACTTCCCGGGCGGAGAAACCTTCTCCATGACTATCGAGCCCGTGAGGCACACGTACTGGAACTGGAGCTGCCACGCCGGCGAGAGCCACGGGCCCTCGAGCGCGGTCGGTATGGTCGTTATCTCGGCGAACACCTGCCTCATCACCTTCGCACCGGGCCCGCCCGGACCGCTGAAGTCGCCAGCGAAGAGCCCATCGAGCTTCTGAAGCGCCTGGTGCGCCGCGTTGTACACGGACACCGCAATCCGCTTGTTCGCGAACGTCCCGCTCGTCGCGGGCCCGTTCTTGTCTATGGCCCTGATAAGCGCCCTCGCGGAGTTCCTCGCCTCGGTGGCGAACTTCTTGTTTTCGACTTCGTCCCCGCCCGCCGATTGTAATATATTAAAGCTGATACCGTACACCTTCTCCCCCGCCTGACCGAGCGCCGACCTGTATATGGAGCCTTTGCCGGCCCAGGTAGCGTCCAGATTGGGGTTGTCCGTGAAAGCCTTGTACGTGCCGGCGTAGAATACGCCGAAAACCTCGGCGAGCTTCGCCGCGTCGCCCGTAAGGCCCGTGATAGGGAATTTATACAGGTTCTCGATCTTCGGGTCGGCCGCGACCTTGTCCCTCCAAATGCCGTTTGCGGCGTTCGTCCCCTTGGGAAGGTTCATATTCGAAAGCTCGTAGAGCCTGTAGAGCAACACCTGGAATCTAAGATTTATGTCCTTGACCGCTTTCACCTCGTCCGGGGCCTGCGCGCCCGCGGTCACGGCGAAAAGCTGTATAACTATCAGTGCGATAAGTGCCTTTCTCATTTTATATCCCCCTGTATCGGTATTCCATGAATAACACACCCGCAATAGATTACATTAAAGCAAATTTATCCCACCTAGTCCAGAGGGTTTATATCTCGTTTAAATGTAATTCGTCGCGTAGAAAGGACGGGAAGAACAATAGGAATGCTCGCCGAGCCGGTTTGGAGAACCGACGGGGAGACGGCCTCTATCAACCCCCGGTTATCGATCCACGCTCTTCTTGATAATATGGAGCGGCAGTATCTTCGCTGAAGCGGTGGTATAGGGCTCGCGGCCGAATATATTCAGATAAGGGCTCCGCGGACCGGAAGGCCCCTCTCGACGATGCCGAGGAAAAGACCGTTACCCCGATTTCAACTGATCTTCCGGGTCACACCCGCTCTAATCGGCAGCAATAGTGTGGCGGAGGAAACTGTTCAGCCCCCAGCCGTAGAACGCGAAGTCCCTCAGTTTATATGTCCGTTGGAAAAACGGGATTAAGTATCTAAAGGCACAACCGCCACAAGCACAGTTTCGTCTCCGACCACGCGCGTTATATGACCTTCCCCCGTCGTATCCTCAATGACCCGGACGTCTCCCGGATTAAACGTTTGCGTGCTCCCGTCCCTGAAAGTATTTTCCAACCGGCCTGACAGAATGATGACTATCTGTTTCCTGGGGGCGGGGTGCCAGTCGAGGTACGTGCCGGGTGCGAACTCCTTTAGAAACATGGTCGAAGCTGTCTTCACGGACTTCCAGAACTGGTTCTCTGGCGGAAGCTTCTCGATATGAGATCTATCGTCTTCGCCTTTATAGATTCTATATATGCCCATAAGCTGGAATCA
>JAHKKQ010000127.1 GCA_020027805.1 Candidatus Dadabacteria bacterium | reverse complement strand
AGGGGGGAGTACTGGGTCGAAGTGCTGAACGGCAGTGAGTATGTGGTGTCTACCGATTACCTGCACAAAAAACGGGCGCTTCCCGGAGGCGTACATTTCAAGGATGTCGTAACCGAACGCACGCTTGGGAGAAGCTCCCTTGACGATTCCGGGGAATTTATCCTGTTCCTGCCAACAGGTTTTGTCGAACCCGCGGTCATCCATCTGGTAACCGATAACGAAGACTACTATACGCTCGAGACGAAACCCTACACGGGCGGGATAAGGGTATACGATGAGTATGTAGAGCTTTTGAGGGATAAATAAACAGGCCGAGGTAAAAAATCAAAATCTGCGCTGATGAACCACGATTCCGCTCGGGAGTCCCGACCCGGGGATCCGGGTTTACGCTTCTCGAGGTAATAATTGCTGTCGCCATTATCGGATCGTCGCTCGCAATATTGCTCGGCGCCGTAAACAAGAACCTCGTCCTCGCCTCGCAATCGAAGAACATTACTATTGCTTCATTCCTCGCTCAAAGGAAGCTCGGAGAGGTCGAGATCGAGGGGTTTCCGGAGATCGGGAACCAGGAGGGTGTTTTCGAGGAGCAGCCGGAGTTCGGATGGTATTTATCAGTACAGCCGTACAATATAGAGCAGCTCGGGACCGAAATAAGGATAGTGATACTGACCATAACCTGGGACGAAGGGAGTAGGGAGTTCACAGTTGCGACCGCAATCTCGGACCACGGGTAAAGGGTTTACCCTTATCGAAGTACTGCTTGCGATCTTTATAGGGTCGATAGTCCTCACTGTCCTATACGCTTCCTTCTTTCAGATAAACAAGGCGAAGGACAGGATAGAGGAAGAGCTCGAGCTTTATCACGAGGCCAGAATTATCATGTCGAAGATCACAAAAGACCTGGCGACCGCTTTTCCCAGGGGACTTATAAATTCGCAATCAACCAATATTACCACCCCGTTTTTCTACGGGGTGGAAGACGGACAAAACAGTAAATTGAGCTTCACTTCGCTATCCCGCACGCCGGCTCAGGACGCGAGGGAATCGGACCAGAGCGAAATAAGCTATTTTCTCGAGCCGATAGAGGACTCGGACCTTTTCGCCCTGGTGAGGAGAGACAACCCGACGTTCGGGTCCGAAACCGGGGGGACCCAGTATGCGATATCGGAGCGGATTGCGGGTTTCAACCTCACGTATATGCCGAAGATCTCGGAAACCGGGGAGGCCCAGGGCTATTCGACCGAGTGGAATTCGAACGAGACATTGTCTCTGCCGGCCGCTGTCAATGTAAATCTGGTCCTGAAGAACCCAAGGGGGGATGACGTGCAGTTCAATACGCTGGTAATGATACCGATAGTCAATTAATACAGGCGAGCTCTCAAACTAAACGAACTAGGCAACCATGAAAAACAGATACCAAATTACGAACGGCGCGAGGAGCAGGGATCAGGAAAAAGGAATCGTCCTTGTAATAGTGATTATCATTATTGCGGTCCTTATGATTCTCGTAACGGACCTTATTTATTTCACTCAGATAGATACGGAGATATCGTCAAACACGAGGGACGAAATCAAAGCCCGGTATATCGCCAAATCGGGGGTGCACGTGGCGGCGGGGACGCTTAAAGCGAGGCCGCTTGAAGAGCTCAGCACGCTGACCGCAGCCCTCGGCGGACAAGACGGGAACCTGGAGGGCTTCTGGGCGATCAACGTGCCGTATTTCCCCGTCGGGCAGGGGAACGTATCCGTTACGGTCACGGACGAGAGGTCGAAGATAAACCTGAACTCACTCGTCGGCCGCTCGACAAACAAAGTAGACCGGCAGGTCCGGACCGAGCTCACCGAGCTTTTCAAAATCCTCGAGGTCGACGAGGCCAAGTCCGCGAGGTTCATTTCGAGCCTCGTTAACTGGACGGACGCCCCGCTCGACGGCGCTGAAAACGATCAGGACGCGGCGGGAGCGAACGGGTCTTTCTATGCCAGCCTCGAAAACCCTTACAGCATAAAGGACGGCCCTATCGACACACTCCAGGAAATCAGGATGATAGACGGCATGGACGACGAATTCTATAACCAGATTAAGGATTTCGTCACTGTCTTTCCGCGAGATAAAAAGATAAACTTCAGCACGGCTCCGAAAGCGGTGATTATCGCCGCTATAAAAGGATCTGCCGTTTCCGCCATCGAGGGCCAGGGCGGAGGCTCCGAAAAGGAGGTCGACGACGACGTGGCGGAACAGATTGCGGATCAGATAATAGAGGAGAGAAAGGAAACGCCTATAATAACCCAGCAGAAAGCGAGGGAGATAGCCAAGAGCGTCGACGAGACATCCGAGATCGGCGCCGGTCTGGTAGGCGTCGTGCTCGGCAGCGGGGAGAGCGAGATTTTCACTGTGCGGGCCGTAGGCAGTCTCGGCGAGGAGAACCCGACAAAGAGAATAATCGAAGCGGTACTTAAGAAGTCCAGACGTGACCAGGAAGTTATAGTGGACATCGTGACATGGAAAGAACTCTAGAAAAATTAAAGAAAATAAGAAGCGATCTGAAATCGCGTTACTTCGAAAGGGACGACGTGATAGACGGCGCCTTCTGCGCCCTCCTTACGGGGAGCCACCTGCTGCTTATCGGCCCTCCGGGCACGGCCAAGTCCCAGCTTGCTAACGAAATCTGCCGTAAGATAACCGGAGCCCGCTATTTCCAGTGGCTTCTTACCAAGTTCACCACACCCGAGGAGCTATTCGGCGCAGTAAGCCTCAAGGGGCTCGAGAACGACGAATACAGGAGAGTCACCTCGGGGAAGCTCCCTGAAGCGCATATAGCGTTCCTGGACGAAGTCTTTAAAGCCAGCTCCTCGATCCTCAATACGCTGCTCACGATTATGAATGAAAGAATCTTTTATAACGGAACGGAAAAGGTCAGGATACCGCTTATCTCTTTATTCGGGGCGAGCAACGAGCTTCCCTCCGAGGAAGACGAGCTCGAAGCCCTTTACGACAGGTTCCTCCTGAGGTACGTCGTGGACTACATAAAAGAAGACTTCCGATTTCTTAAGATGCTCAACACCGAGAACGAAATTTCCGCAGAAGGGGCAATCACCTCGGCGGAGCTCGATTCCTGCCGGGAAGAAGCGGGAAGGGTCAAGCTGCCTTCGAACATATTGAAGCTCATATCCCGTATCAGAAAAGACCTGGCGAAAAAGGGCATAACCCCCTCAGACAGAAGATATAAGCAATCGGTCTCTCTTCTCAAATCCAGGGCATACCTCGAGGGGAGGGGCGAGGTCTCCGAGGACGACCTGCGCTTTCTGGAGAATGTACTATGGAGGGAGCCCGGGGAAAAAGCCGAAATCCAGTCGGTCATCCATCAATCGCTCCACGGCTGGAGGGACCGGCTGAGGGAGCTGCTCATACAGGCAAAAGAACTCGACGCGTATTCGAGGCGGGAATGGGAGAGCGAGGAAATGCTGATAAAAGCCAATATCGAAGCCCAGACGAAGCTAAAGCACATAGGGGCGAAGCTGGACGAGCTTGTCGAGGAATGCAGGGAAAGGGGGAAGCCCACGGATGAAATCAAGACCGCCGGGGAAGAGATAGAAGCCATTCAGAGGGGGATACTGGACAGGCTCGTATCGAGCAAAGAAGAGATGGCCTAGACCGTTCTCATTCGCAAATAGCTCCAATAACCGGCACATGAGTAATCCGGCAGACCCGCGCACCTCCATCAGCCGTTAAACATCACCGGCCTATCTTCAAGAGCACCTTTCCCGAGCTCTGCCTCGATTCGATGTATTTATGAGCCTGTGGCGCCTCCTCCAAATCGAATATCCTGTTGACTACCGGCCTTATACCGTGCTCCAGAACAAACCCCCTCAGTTCGTCATAGAGTTGACTCATTTTCCCGGGATCACTGTCGAGCAGATAACCCAGGTGCGACGACATTACGGATATGGATTTCCGGGCTAACTCCGCTATATCGGCCCTGGGTATATCCCTCCAGGTACTGAGCCAGGACGAAGGGCTCCATTTGTTGAGGTCGAGGCTCGCGAATCCCGTGACCACGACCCTTCCGAATGTGTTGAGCGAGTCCATGCTCTTTCTGAAGACGTCCCCGCCGACCATTTCTATCACGGCGTCCACACCGCCCGTAGACGCAATCAGGTTTTTAAAACAGTCCGGGTCACGGTAATTAAAGACACCCGACGCTCCGAGGGATTTAATTAATTCCAATTTTTGAGGGCTTCCGGCCATGCCGCAGACCTCACAGCCCGCATGAGCCGCCAGCTGTATCGCCGCGGTCCCCACACCCCCGGCAGCCGCAGTGATGAGCACCTTCTCCCCTCTGCCGACCCGCGCCATCTTGAATAGCACGACCCAGGCAGTCATATAATTAACGAGGAATGAAGCCGCCTCCTCATAACCGAACCCGTCTATCACGGGGACGGCGTTGTTATCGGGGACGACGACGTACTCGGCATAGCACCCGTACTTCGCCCCTACCATCACAGATTCTCCCGCTCTGGACCGGTCGACCCCCTCGCCCGTCTCCTCTATCACACCCGAACATTCCATGCCAGGCGTATAAGGCTTTTTAGGCGCCCACCCGTAAATCCCCTTCCTCGACAGTATCTCGGCATAATTAATGCCCGCGAACCGGACCGCAACCCCGACCTCCCCCTTCCCCGGCCGGGGTTTCTTCACCTCTTCCGTTTGGAGAACACCGGGTCCGCCGTTTTTCCTGAGTACGATCGCTCTCATTTCACACACCTCGATTCCCAAATTGAAAATTTACCCGTTCTGGCTTATTATGATAAACGAAGCGGGCAAGAGTAACCGGACGGGCATAACAAAAAAAATAATAGACGGCGGTGATGAGATGAAAAGATTTTTACTAATACCTGCTGTGCTGATAACTATCCTCTCTTGCGGCAACCCGTATGTGATTCAGCCGTTACAGGAGCAGTCCGCGGGCCAGGTGCCCTGCGAACCCGACATGATCGAGGTCGTGGAGCACAAGATCAACCCCGACGGAAGCGAGAACTGGATGGCCCTATGCCAGGGCTACACGTACAGCTGCGTCAAGGGAGCGGGCGACCAGGCGGCAACTACCTGCCAGAAGATGGAATCGCAGATGCCCGAGTAGAGCGGCGGCGAACAATAGAGACAAGTGTAACTATTATCGGGTTAGCGCTGTGAAAGATAAGGAATCTAATCCTTCTCACTCGCCTGTCTCTCCCTGCACCTGTTTTTCACGCTCTCTCCGATCTTCCAGTACTTCTTGTCCTCTTCAGTGACGACCTTGAGAGCGGGCACGGGAATCGGCTTTCCGTCAGCGTCCACGGCGACAAAGACGAGATAGCCCCTGCAGGTAAACTCGACCCCGGGACTGAACTTACCCACCTTGTAGACGTCCACCTTTACGACCATAGACGTATGAGCGGTGTAGATGACCCTCGCCTTGACTTCCATTATGTCCCCGACTTTTACGGGCTTTTTGAAATCGACGGCTTCGATGGACGCGGTGACCGTGTCCTCGCCCGCGAAACGCATCGCCGCCATTGCGCCGGTCATATCCATCAGCTCGAGCACCCTTCCCCCGAATATCGTGCCGTAGTGGTTCGTATGCGTCGGGAAGACGAGCTCGGAGTTCGACACCTCGACCGATTCCTTAACCGAATCATTTCCCAATTTATCGCCTCCTGCGTAATCTTGCTGAAACTATACGGAGATGCTCAGTGATATAGTAGACGAGCGCGGGGGTTTTTCAACCGTAAGGCTTTATTGCCCGGCCACTTCACTCGCGGTTTATAATTGGTGTAGATTTACCCGAAGCAGATTAATAAAAAATCCGGCTCCGGATTTCAAACGGGGGCAGACCAGGGGAGATGAGCATGAGTAACCGTGGACCTTACCGCAGATATCCATCGTGTGTATTCCTGTTATTCATTTTTCTTACTTTGCCGCTTGCAATATCTCTCTTCGCGGCCGAAGCGCAGGCCGGGGGAAGCGATAAATATCCGAAGTGCTTCATCGGGACTTACCTGGTCGAAGAGGGGAACGGAACGAAGAGCGTCTGGAGCCTGAACGCGAGGGGCATAATCCTCATAACGAGCTCAGCACAGCCCTCTCTTAACTTCAGCGACACCCAGGGGGCCTGGATAAGGACGGGAAAGCTCGAAGCGTTGGCAACCTCGCTCGACTTCTCCTTCGACGGAGAAGGGAATATCCTGAATGCCGCCAAGGTCAATGCGGGGATAAGGTTCGCGGACGAAGACTGCCGGGAGATAGAAGGGGAGTTCACGGTGATGTTCTATGAGCCCGGGGGCGACCCTCTTG
>JAHKKQ010000020.1 GCA_020027805.1 Candidatus Dadabacteria bacterium | reverse complement strand
CACTCACAGTACAAATTTAGCGGAAGTGGTGGTTAGAGATCGTACGCACGCGGGCGCTTGCCCGCTTTTCTTAACGCAAATTCTGTAATGTCGGGGGAAAAGCTCCGTGCTTCGACAAGCTCAGCACGAACGGGTTTGGGTTGAGGATGGTTGAATGATCGTATGCCCGCTGACCGGGGACTAGGCTGTCCCGGTTTATGAGCATCACCCCTGTCATCACAAAAATAATGTGTGCAAATGGACGCCCTGTTCAGGCCTTTTTGCCGAGGACGCTTTTAATAGCGGTGAGGTTTTCTAACCTGTCCATACCCCGGACCCCGGCGTATTCCCCTTCCCTGTCGAGGAGGAGCGCCCTGATGCCCAGCGCCCTCGCCCCGTGGAAGTCGTTGCAGAGGTCGTCCCCCACGTGTATCACCTCATGGGACTCCCTGCCTGCGCGCTCGAGGGCCATCGAGAAAATTCCGTGGGACGGTTTGGCGTGACCCGCTTCGCTCGATATTACGAAGAGGTCGAAGTATTCGTAGATACCCAAATCCCTCATGACGTCGTACACCCTCGAGTCGAAGTTGGATATAATGCCGAGGCTGTAGCCTCCGCTCTTGAGGGACGAGAGGACCTGGACGGTTTCGGGAAAGAGCGTCCACGCCTCTCCCCTGAACACCTCGAAGAGCTCGTCGAAGTGCGGGTCGAACTCGTCGAACATGCCTATCTCGGAGTAAACGTTTTCAACTATCGCCCTCCACCACTCCTTCTCGAGCCTCTTCCTTTCTATTTCCGTGACATTTCCGAAAGCGAGCGGCGGGGCCGATTTAAACTCGCGGGCGAACGCCTTCTTTATATCGGAAGGGTCCGGGTCTGCGCCGTACTTCCTCGCGACCTCGGCGTACGTGTGACCGAGCCCCCGTCTTATGTAGAAGAGCGTATCGGCCGCGTCGAAGAATATCGTCTTTATCCTGTCCCTTTTTTTCATGAGCTCCAGCGCTTTGAGTGAACGGGGATTTAATATACACTCTATTTTTAAAGTGAGTAATAGAATGGCAGATAATAAAAACCGCGTGTATGCAGTCGCCATACTGGACGATCTGTTTTTCGCGTCCAAGATCAGGCAAGCCGCCGAGTCAGCCGGGCTGGATATAGAATTTATGAAAGGGGCGGAGTGGGTTGCGGGAGCGGCGCTTTCCGGAACCCCTTCACTCGTTATCGTGGATCTCGCGAACAAGAAAATCAATGCCCTTGAATTGATCGGGATACTGAAGGGTCTGGATAATCTCAAGGGAGCACGGGTTTTAGGCTACCTGCCCCATGTCGAGAAAGGGCTCATGAAAGCGGCCCTGGAAGCCGGATACGATATTGTCCTTCCGAGGTCGAGGTTCTCTCTCGAACTGATAGAAATACTCTCGGGTATTGCCACCGTTTACGATTAAACCCTTTCCCGCTCAGTATCCGAGGTTCGGTCTCAGCCACTTCTCGACTTCAGCAAGGGTCATGCTCTTACGTCTCGCATAGTCCTCCGCCTGGTCCCTGTCTATCTCTCCGACGTGAAAATACTTTGCCCCGGGGTGGGCGAAATAAAGTCCCGCAACCGAGCTCGGAGGGTATATGGCGTAGTTCTCGGTGAGTCTTGCGCCTATGTTCTTCTCCGCGTCGAGCAGGCGCCATAACGTTTCTTTCTCCGTGTGGTCGGGACACGCCGGATAACCGGGCGCGGGCCTGATGCCCCTGTACTTTTCCTTACTCATATCCTCGTATGAGAGGTTTTCGTTTTTGCCGTAGCCCCAGTTCTCGCGCGCCTTTTTGTGCATCATCTCGGCCATCGCCTCGGCTATCCTGTCCCCGAGCGCCTGCACCATGATCGCCGAGTAATCGTCGTTCTTCCCCTTGAAGTACTCGGCGTAGTGCTCGACGCCCTCGCCCGCCGTCACGACGAACCCGCCCAGATAGTCCTCCCGTCCCGATTCCGCGGGCGCCACGAAATCCGCCAGGCAGAGGTATTTTTCGTTCTCCCCCCTGTCCTTTTGCTGGCGGAGGAAGTGGAACGAGGCGATAGCCTGCTTATGGCTCACGTCTGAGTAAACCTCGACGTCGTCACCTTTCCTGGCCGCGGGCCAGAACGCGAGCACCGCTTTTGGCCTGAACCTTTTTTCCGAGATTATGCGTTTCAGTATTTTTTGAGCGTCGTCGAATAAGTTCTTCGCCTGCTTGCCCCATTTCTTGTGCTCGAGTATCTTCGGGTATTGCCCCTTGAGCTCCCACACCCAGAAGAACGGCGACCAGTCTATGAACGGTATGACGAATTCGAGGTCTATGTGGTCGAATACCTGGACTCCGAGCTTTTCAGGCACGTCGATCCCGGCTTTCTTCCAATCCTCGGCAAGCCCCTTCGCCCTGGCCCTGTCTATCGTAAGGTACCCCGTCTTCAGCCTCGATTTCTCGTGGAGCCTTCTGAGCTCTTCGTGCCTCTTTGCCTGCTCCCTTACGAATCCCCCGTGCTTTTCCGGGTTGAGCAGGTCGTTGCATACCCCTACGACGAGGGAGGCGTCGAGCACGTGGCTCACGACGCCGCTGTAGTGGGGGGCTATTTTTATCGCCGTATGGGCCTTGCTCGTGGTGGCTCCCCCTATAAGGAGCGGGGTCCTGAACCCCTGCCTCTCCATTTCCGAAGCGTTATGGACCATCTCGTCGAGTGAAGGGGTGATGAGGCCGCTCAATCCTATGATATTAGCGTCGACTTCCTTCGCCTTTTTCAGAATATTCTCGCAGGGGACCATCACGCCTAAATCAAATACCTCGTAATTATTGCAACCCAGTATCACGGAGACGATATTTTTTCCTATATCGTGGACGTCTCCCTTGACAGTCGCAATTACGAATTTCCCCCTGGCCCTGCCGCCCCCCGCTTTAAGCTTTTCAGCTTCCATGAAGGGCTCGAGCCAGGCGACCGCCTTTTTCATGACGCGTGCGCTTTTTACCACTTGCGGGAGGAACATCTTCCCCTCGCCGAATAGCTCTCCCACCACCTTCATCCCGTCCATGAGGGGGCCTTCGATTACGTCGAGCGGCTTCGGGTGTTTAAGGCGTGCTTCTTCGGTGTCCCTTTCAATAAAAGCGTCTATACCCTTGACTAGGGCATGCGAGAGGCGCTCCTCGACGCTCCCTTCCCTCCATGTTTCGGCTTCTTTCTCCTTGATCTCGCCCGTGCCTTTAATCTTCTCGGCGTATTCTATGAGTATTTCGGTGGCTTCGGGTTTTCTGTTGAGGAGCACGTCTTCTACCTTTTGCAGGAGCTCCTTGTCTATTTCCTCGTACACCTCGAGCATCCCGGCGTTCACTATAGCCATGTCGAGGCCGGCATTGATCGCATGGTAGAGGAAGGCGCTGTGCATCGCCTCCCTCACGAGGTTGTTGCCGCGGAACGAAAACGAAATGTTGCTTATGCCGCCGCTCGTTTTCGCGCGGGGGCACGCTTCTTTGATCTCTTTCAATGCCTCTATAAAATCGAGCGCGTAGTTGTTGTGCTCCTCTATCCCCGTTGCGACGGTGAGGACGTTGGGGTCGAATATTATGTCGCAGGGGTCCATGCCCACCTTTTCGGTGAGCAGCTTGTAAGCCCTTCCGCATATCCTGACCTTGTCGTCTTTGGTCGCCGCCTGTCCTTGCTCGTCAAACGCCATCACCACGGCCGCAGCTCCGTAGCGCATTACCTTCCTCGCCTGCTCTATGAATTTTTCCTCGCCTTCTTTAAGGCTTATGGAGTTGACTATGCACTTGCCCTGGATGCACTTGAGACCGGCCTCTATCACGGAAAACTTCGAGCTGTCTATCATTACCGGCACGCGCGATATGTCGGGCTCGGACGCGATGAGGTTCATGAAACGCGTCATGCATGCCTCGCCGTCGAGGAGCGCCTCGTCGAAGTTGACGTCGATGACGTTGGCTCCGTTCTCGACCTGCTGCTTCGCTACGGCGAGAGCCCCCTCGAAATCGTCTTCTTTAATGAGCTTCGCGAACCTGGGGGAGCCGGTCACGTTGGTCCTCTCCCCGACCATGATGAAAGGCGCGTCCTCGCCTATATTGAGCGCTTCGAGGCCGCTCAGCCGCGTCGCGGGAGCGATTTCGGGTATCCGGCGGGGAGGGTATTTGCCGACCTTCTCCGCAATCGCCCTTATGTGCTCGGGCGTCGTGCCGCAGCACCCGCCGACGATATTGAGGAACCCGCTCCCGGCGAATTCTTCGAGATAGGAAGACGTGTCGGACGGCGTCTGGTCGTACCCGGTCTCGCTCAGCGGGTTGGGGAGGCCCGCGTTCGGGTAGCAGCTGACGAAGCAGTCCGCTATCCTCGATAGCTCTTCGATGTAGGGGCGCATCTCCTTGGCCCCGAGTGCGCAGTTTATACCCACGCTCACGGGCCTGGCGTGCCTGACGGAATTCCAGAAGGCTTCTATAGTCTGACCCGAGAGCGTCCGCCCGGAGGCGTCCGTGATGGTAACGGAAAGCATCAGGGGGAGGCGGACCGGGTGCTCGTCCAGGAACCTGCATATTCCGTAAATCGCGGCCTTCAAGTTGAGCGTGTCGAACGTCGTCTCGGCGAGTATGATGTCTACGCCCCCGGCGGCGAGTCCCTGGAGCTGTTCGTAGTAGGCCTCGACAAGCTCGTCGAACGTGACGCCCCTTACAGCCGGGTCGCTGACGTCGGGGGAAATGGACGCAGATTTGCTCGTTGGGCCGAGCGCTCCGGCGACGAAACACTTACGGCCGGGGTGCCCCGACATGAATTCGTCCGCTGTTTTCCTGGCTAGGCCCGCCGCCGCCTTGTTTAATTTAAAAACGATCCCTTCGAGATTGTAGTCCGACTGGGATATGCGGTTCGCGTTGAACGTATTGGTCTCGATAATATCCGCGCCGGCTTCGAGATAGCTCCGGTGTATGCCGGATATAATATCCGGCCTCGTCAGGCAAAGCAGGTCGTTATTACCCTTCAGGTCATGCGGGTGGTCTTTGAATACGTCCCCGCGGAAGTCATTTTCCCCAAGCTTGTGGCGCTGTATCATCGTACCCATAGCGCCGTCTATAAAGAGTATACGCTCGGCGAGCAGTGATCTCAGGGCTTTAAGCTGTTCTGATTCTTTTATAATCATAAGGCTTTATTATACCAAAACGGGTTTTCCAGGGTAGTTTCAAGGCGCAGCCGGCCTTCATTTCCACTCGTCCCTCAGCTTCCTCAGCTCTACGAAATAAGAGGCCTTCGAGTCTCCGAGCGCCGGGTTTCTTTTTCTTAATTCTTTTGTTATCTCCGGGGAATCGTAGCGGAGAAACGGATTGTATTTCTTTTCCTCCCCTATTGTCGTCGGGGCGGGCTCTTTTCCTTTCTTTTCGATCTTCCGGATACCGTCGAGCTTTTTTTTGGCTTCTTTATTGCCCGGCTCGAGATCGAGCGCGAACCTCAGGTTGGGTTCCGAGTAGTCGTGCCCGGGGAAAATACGCAGGCCGTCCGGAAGCGTACGGATAGTATTTTCCATGGTTTTGAAAAGCTCGTCCGCGTCCCCCCTGTTTTTCAGGTTCCCTGTGCCTGCCAGGTATAGGGTATCCCCCGAGAATACGTTTTCACCCATGACAAGTATCGTGTGTTCCGGGCAGTGTCCGGGTGTATGTATCGCCTTCAGGCTCAATTTCCCCACTTCGATCGTATCCCCGCCGTTCAGGGCCCTTGACCTCGGAGAAACCATGTCTCTGCCGAGCGTGTGGACTAGTATCTCGGACATCGTCACCTTGAGTATCGGGTCGTTCCCCTTTATATGGTCGGGGTGGCAGTGCGTGTTGATTATGTATTTCACGCTGAGACCCTTGTCCCTGATAACGCTCAGTATCGGGATAGGGTCGAACGGGTCTATGACAGCGCACTCGGAGGTCTCCGTGCACCAGACAATATAGTTATAATTATTGTCGCTTTCAGGCGCCCTTATCCTGGCGATTCCATATCCGGTTCCGGAGAATTCATCCATATTTTTTTCTTCCTTTGTAATTTATCTGTCCTGTTTCTGACGGGGACGAGGTATCTATTATGCCATATTAATATTAATATTAATTTAACGGGTAGGGTAAAATATAACCACGTGAATTATTAAGTCTAAATTCTCGAACAAACTCTGATGACTAAAGGGGACTGATATTGAGACCTGAGAGAATGCCGCTGATTGCGGTGGTTTTGCTATTCGCCGTGGCCGCGGGCTGCAATAAAGAGCCTGAATACATGCCCGGGATGAGCGTGCAGGGGTTCAGGGCTTCGATTTCGAAGATCCTCTTTTCCCCTATCGCCTTCGACGGGGCGACGGTTGCCGTGGAGGGTATAGCAGCGGCGGTGACGGAGGTTGATCCTGACCGGGAAGATGCCGAGACGACCTTCAGGCTCGTCGACTTAAACGGTAATTTCCTCAACGTCGAGATGCCCGGCTCCTGGGAAATCGCTGACGACGACTATCTTATCGTGGGCGGTATCTACAGGAAAAACGGCAATATACTCGAGGCGGGCCAGTTCGAAAAGATTGTACTCGAAGGGGACGACAAGGACCAGGACGAGGAAATTCAAAAACGGGACAACTGGTAACGTCCGCGGTATGCGGAGTTCCGGCTTTGACAATATTCGGGTCAGTGGGTAACTTCTTTGATTTATTCAATATATCTGCGGGAGATTTTATGAGTTTCGTCAAGGGACTAAAGTGCAAGGAGTGCGGCGAGGAATACCCTAAAGAGCCCCTTCACGTCTGCGAGACATGCTTCGGACCACTCGAGGCTTCGTACGATTACGACGGGATAAAGAAAGTCCTTTCGAGGGAAGTAATAGAGGGCAGGGACAGGAGCATCTGGAGGTATAAGGAGCTTCTGCCTATAGACGAGGAGCCTACGGTCGGCCTGAAAGTGGGTTTTACCCCGCTGATTAAGGCGGAAAACCTTGGCCGGGCGCTTGGCGTAAAAGAGATTTACGTAAAAAACGACGCCGTGTGCTATCCGACCCTCTCGTTTAAGGACAGGGTTGTATCCGTCGCCCTTTCGAAGGCGAAGGAATTCGGATTCAAGACGGCGGCATGCGCTTCCACCGGGAATTTGGCAAACGCCGTGGCGTCCCTTACGGTTTCGGGGAACCTCGAAAGCTACATATTCATCCCCCATGACCTGGAACAGGCGAAGATAATCGGAACGACCGTTTACGGCGCGAACCTTATCGGCGTCAAGGGTACTTATGACGACGTCAACAGGCTCTGCAGCGAGGTTGCCGGGAAGTTCGGCTGGGCGTTCGTGAACATCAATATGAGGCCCTATTATGCGGAAGGCTCCAAATCATTCGCCTACGAAACGATGGAGCAGCTGGGCTGGCGGACACCCAGGCACATCGTGGTCCCCATGGCGAGCGGCTCACTACTGACGAAGGTTTGGAAGGCTATAAAGGAGTTCGAGATGCTGGGGCTCGTGGAGTCAAACGGTACGAAGATCTACGGGGCTCAGGCGACGGGCTGCTCCCCGATAACTACGGCGCTCAAGAACGACTGGGAGATATTCAAGCCGGTAAAGCCAAACACCATAGCCAAATCCCTCGCGATCGGCACGCCGGCCGACGGGTTTTACGCGATGTGTGTCATGAGGGAGAGCGGGGGCTGGGGGGAAGACGTTACGGACGAAGAAATAATCGACGGTATCAAGCTCCTGGCGGAGACGGAAGGAATATTCACGGAAACCGCGGGAGGGGTGACGATGGCCGTTACGAAGAAGCTTATCACTCAGGGAGTTATCCCGAAAAACGAGTCCATAGTGGTATCGATAACCGGTAACGGGCTCAAGACACAGGAGGCCATAGCCGACAGAGTGGCTCAGCCCCTGATAATAGACGCAAGACTCGAAGAATTTGAAGAGCTGTATTTGAAACTAAAGGAACAAGAAGATAAAGGAGGTATGAAAGATGCCCTCTGTTCGCATTCCCACACCGCTTAGGAAACTGACTTCCGATAAGGACGAGGTTAACATAAGCGCAGCTAACATCGGCCAGCTCATAGACGAGATGGAAAGCCAGTATCCCGGCATTAAGAGCAGGCTGTGCGATGAATCAGGCAACGTAAGGAGATTCATCAACCTCTACGTCAACAATGAGGACATAAGGTTTTTAAACGGGAAGGAAACCGCCCTTAATGAAGGGGACGTCGTTTCGATTATCCCTGCCATCGCGGGCGGCTGTCAGTGAATTATTATTGAAGCCGGCGCCGATGCGTTTTCAGGCGATCACTTATTGAATATTTCCTGAACCTTGGACACGAACCTCTTGACCATGGGTACGTTTTCCACTTCGCTCGCCCTGGCGAACTCTTCGAGCAGAAGCTGCTGCTTCTTGTTCAGCCTTACGGGCACCTCCACCTGTACCTGGATGTAGAGGTCGCCCTGTCCCCTGCCTTCGAGCCTCGGCACGCCCTTTCCTTTGAGCCTGAAAGACTGGCCCGACTGCGTCCCGGCCGGTATCTTGATCGTGCTCTTTCCCTTATGCGTCGGTATCTCGATCTCCGCCCCTAATGCGGCCTGTACGAATTCGATCGGGACAGTGCAGTAAAGGTCCTGCTCCTCTCTCCTGAAAAGCGGGTGCTCCTCCACGTGTATCTCTATGTAGAGGTCTCCGCCGGGCCCGTTCAAATAGCCGCTGTCGCCTTCGCCTCGCATCCTGAGCCTCACCCCGTCGGAGATACCGGCGGGCACTTTTACCTTGACCAGATGCTCCGCAAGCACGTGCCCTTCCCCCCTGCACCGGGTACAGGCCTTCGTGATCCTCTTTCCCGTCCCGCCGCAGGCAGGGCACGCCCTCTTTATGGCGAAAAGCCCCTGGGAGTATCTGAGCTCGCCCCTTCCCCCGCAGCTCGGGCAGATGACCTCGCCGCCTCTCGCGGCCCCGCTCCCGCTGCAGTCGCGGCATGTCTCGCGCCTCGGTATCCTGAGCTCCTTCTCGCACCCGTCGATGGATTCATCGAACTTGAGGTCGAGGGAGTATTTGAGGTCCCTGCCCCTCCGGGCCTTTTCGGCGCCGCCTGAGTTGAATACCTCTTCGAACAGGTTTCCGAATATGTCGCCGAACCCGGACTCGAAGTCGACGTCGGTGAATATACCCTCGGCCGAGATATGGCCGAAGCTGTCGTAGCGCGCCCTTTTATTGGGGTCGCTCAGCACCTGGTAGGCTTCGCTTATTTTTTTGAACTTCTCTTCCGCTTCGGGGTTGCCGGGGTTTCTGTCGGGATGGAATTCAAACGCGAGTCTCTTGTAAGATCTTTTTATTTCCTCGCCGCTCGAGTCGCGTTCGATCTGAAGAATCTCATAATAGTCGATACTTTCCATTAATAAAGAATCCGTACAGGGGGTGTTATTCCTTGCCGCCTTGCGCTTCGGTGCCTTTATCCTGTTTGGAGTATATCACCTCGGCGAATTTATATGACGCCTCTTTAAGCTCTTCGAACATGTCTTTTATGTATACGTAATCGACGCCCGTGAGCGCCTCTTTCATCTTTTCGACGGATTGCTCGATCCTGGACCTGAGGTCGTCGTCCACCTTGTCCCCATAGGAGTCGAGAGTCCTCCTGACCGAATACAATAGACCCTCCGCCTCGTTCTTCAAGAGCGCGGTGTCTTTCCGTTTCTTATCGGTGTCGGTGAATTCTTTGCTCTCGGATATTATCGACTGAATATCGTCATCGGAGAGACCGCCCGATGTCACGACCTGAATGGCCTGCTTCTTTCCTGTCCCCAGGTCTTTTGCGGAGACGTGCAGTATGCCGTCCGCATCGACTTCGAACGAGACCTCTATCTGCGGTATCCCTCTCGGCGCGGGGGGTATGCCGATGAGGTTGAAGTTGGCAAGCGATATGTTGCCGTCCACGAGCTCCCTCTCCCCCTGCAGCACATGGATGCCGACGAACTCCTGGTTGTCGAAGGCCGTCGTGAATGTCCTGCTCCGCTTGGTAGGGATAGTCGTGTTTCTTTCTATGATTTTCGTGAACAGGCCTCCTCTCGTCTCGACCCCGAGTGAGAGCGGCACTACGTCCAGCAGCAGGACCTCTTCGACCTTCCCTTCGAGCACCCCCCCCTGTATCGAGGCGCCTATCGCGACGACTTCTTCGGGGTTTATACGCGTCTGGGGCTCTTTCTTGAATATCTCCCTGACTTTTTCCTGAATTTTGGGCATCCTCGTCATTCCTCCGACGAGGACCACTTCATCGATCTCGGAGGGGTCGAGCTTCGCGTCCTGGAGCGCCTGCCTGCACGGTATTTCCACCCTGTCTACCAGCTCCTGGACCAGGTGAACGAACTCGTCCCTCGTTATCTTGTAATTCAGGTGTTTGGGGCCCGTCTGGTCGACTGCTATGAACGGGAGGTTTATCGTCGTTTCATCGATGGATGAGAGCTCGTGCTTGGCCTTTTCGCACGTTTCCCTGATCCTCTGAAGCGCCATCTTGTCGTCCCTGAGGTCGATCTCGTGCTGTTTCTTGAAGTCCTCGAGCACGAGCTCAATCAGCATCTGGTCGAAATCGTCCCCTCCCAGGAACGTGTCTCCGCTCGTGGATTTCACCTCGAATACCCCGTTCGCGATTTCGAGAATCGTTATATCGAACGTTCCACCGCCGAGGTCGAAAACCGCGATCCTCTTGTTCTCTATCCTGTCGAACCCGTATGCGAGCGCCGCGGCCGTGGGCTCGTTAATGATGCGCCGCACGTTGAGACCGGCTATGCGGCCTGCGTCTTTCGTAGCCTGCCTCTGGAGGTCGTTGAAATGGGCGGGCACAGTGATTACAGCGTCCGTTACGTCGTACCCGAGATATTCCTCTGCGACCTGTTTCATTTTTAAAAGGACTATGGACGATATTTCCTGGGGGCTGTAGGTTCTGGCGTTTGTCTCCAGCCAGGCGTCGCCCGATTCATTGGGGACGATGTCGTAGGGCGCGAAACCTTTTGCCTTCTGGACCTCGGGCGAGTCGAACCGCCTGCCTATCAAGCGCTTCACCCCGAATATGGTAGTCGTGGGGTTCACCACGGCCTGCCGCTTGGCGACGGCGCCTGCGAAGCGGCAGTTGTCTTCAGTGAAGGCGACTACCGACGGGGTAACCCTGCTCCCCTCTTCGTTGGGTATCACGACCGGGCTTCCACCCTCTATAATCGCAACACATGAGTTTGTGGTTCCAAGGTCAATCCCTACTATCGCCATGTTCTTCTTCCGTTGATCATATTATTCATCCCCGCCTGTCAGGTCGAATACGTCTCCCGATGCCGTGCCGCCCTGGCTCTGATCGGTCTCGCCCGCGCCGCTCGGCCCTTTGGATACGACTACGAGCGCGGGTCTAAGGAGCCTGTCTTTCAGCGTGTATCCCCTGAGCATTTCGGATATTATCAGGCCGGGCGTGAAGTCGGGGGATTCGACCCGCTCGATCGCCTGATGGAGCCTGGGGTCGAATTCCTCACCCGGGGATGTGTCTACGAACTGCACCCCGAATTTTTCAAGGCAGCTCAGGAATTGCTTATGCACAAGCTTGACCCCTTCGATGAGCGGCTTCGGGTCTTCATCGGCATTCGCGTGATCGAGGGCGCGCTCGAGGTTGTCTATTACGTTGAGAAGGGCCTTGATGAGCTCTTCGTTCCCGTAAGCGATGACGTCCGCCTTCTCTTTTGCGAGCCTCTTTTTATAGTTTTCAAAATCAGCCGCAAGCCTTATGTACTTCTGATACAGGTCCTGGTAATCCTTGGCGCCGTTTCTCGGGCGCTCATTAGCTTCAGGCTCGCTTTCCGTCTCTTCTTCAGAAAAACTGTCCCCGCTTTCACTCAACTCGATGTCTCCTTCGCTGTCGTCGTTATCGTTCGGATTCATACTTGCCTCCTGGTTTCAACCGGCCTGTAAGCGGGCATGATCGACATATAATTATAGCGCTTATCTCAGGCGGCCGCGTTACCTTTGTATAGATGTTGTGCGGTAGAGGGCGGTAGTTCCAAATCCTTATGCAAAATATAATAATCCCTCGATAATTTGTCAACGTAGACAAGCCCGGGATTTATCAGGCGCGTGTCTCCATGCCGTCCCCGCGGCCAATCATGTTATACGCTATGCCCTCGAGGAGCCCGGCGTCGCTCACGACCATCCTGTCCGAAGAAAACCTCTCCATAGTCTTGAGCACTATCGCTATCCCGGAAACGATCAGGTCTTCTCTCCCCTTTTCGAGCCCCGGGACCTTCGTCCTCTCAGACTTGGGGATGCTCGATATGGTCCGCAGGGTATTTTCTATCATTCCTCTCGTTAGGATGAAATTGTTTACGAGTGCGGGGTCGTACTTCGCCAATCGGAGCTCTATAGCCGCAAGCGTCGCGGGGGTCCCCGCCGTTCCTATCAGTGTGAGGTTAACTCCGCCCACGGCTGGAAAGGACGAAAGGCCGCTCGAGATCATCTCCCCGATGTGACCGCTTAGAGAGGCGATGTCGGAATCCGTGTCGGTTTCGGACCCCAGGTACTTTTCCGTGAGGCGCACCACTCCGAGCCCCGTGCTGGTTATGTTTCTTATCCCCCCGCCCTTTACATATACGTACTCGGTGCTCCCGCCCCCTATGTCGAATATCAGGCAGTCGGGCGTGTCGAAACTTACGGAATTAAGCACCCCCTCGACCGTAAGCCTCGCCTCTTCGTCGCCCGATATGACCTCCACGGGAATACCCGTCTCCGCCTCGACCTTCTTCACGAAATCCCGCCCGTTCAGGGACTCCCTGACGGCGCTGGTGGCGACGGCCCTGAGCTTCCCGACTTCGTACTCCCTCAACTTGAGCGAGAATCCCGAGAGGACTTTTAGTGACCTGTCTATTGCGTTCGGGTTAATGAGCATCTTTTCGGGGGTAAGCCCTTCCCCGAGGCGTGTGATCTCGCGGCTGATGTAGAGTTTTTTTATGGAACTCCCTCCATCTGCCTCGGAAACCAGGAGCCTGAAGGTGTTAGTCCCTATGTCTATCGATGCTATTCGCACTCGCCGTCCCCCGGATAATGGAAATGCCGCCGTGCATAGTGCTCTATCCGCGAAAAGCAGCGGATATGCGCCGGCACTATATAGGTATACCAGATTTGTAAAGGATTGAAAGGGTAAAACCGAGCAAACTTAAAGAACTTGTATAGAAAATGCGAACCCTTGCGAATCTGCTTTACATGTCCTGCCTGATGCTTTTTAACCCATGAATACGTCTATCAGTGCTCATGGGCGGTCTTGGAAGCGCCCGCATCTTCTATTATTTTCGATACGAGATGGTCGGGGACCTCGTCATAATGAGAAAAACCCATGCTGAACGTGCCCCTGCCGCTCGTGATCGATCTGAGCTCTGGCGCGTATGTGAGGACCTCGGACATCGGTATGAGCGCCTTTACCACGTGAGTGCCGTTCAAGGGGTCTACCCCCGAGACCTTGCCCCTTCTCGAATTAACGTCCCCGATCACGTCCCCCATGCATTCGTCAGGGACCATTATTTCCATCTTCATAACGGGTTCGAGTATCACGGGCCTGGCATCTTCCATCGCCTTCCTGAAACCCATGGAGCCCGCTATCTGAAAGGCTATGTCCGAAGAGTCGACGGTATGGTATTTACCGTCGTAGAGGGTGACCTTCATGTCCACTACCGGGTAGCCCGCGGCCACACCCTTCTTCATCGCCTCCACGACCCCCTTTTCCACGGAAGGTATGAAGTTCTTGGGAATAGCTCCGCCCACTATGTTGTTTACGAATTCGAAACCCCTTCCCCTGGGGAGCGCTTCCACCTCTAGCCACGCGTCGCCGTACTGGCCCCGCCCGCCCGTCTGCTTTATGTATTTGCCTTCGGCCTTGGCCTTCCCTTTCACGGTCTCTTTATAGGGCACCCTCGGCTTCTTGAGCTCGACGTGTACCCCGTAGGTGTCCCTCAGTTTATGGACAGTCACCTCGACGTGGGACTGTCCGGTGCCCGAAATGAGGAACTCTTTCGTTTCCTCGTCGAGCCTGTAATGTATGGTCGGGTCTTCTTCCACGATCCTGGCGAGCGACGGGTTCAGCTTGTCTTCGTCGTTCCTGGACTTGGGCTCGATAGCGTAGGAGAGCACGGCCGGGGGCAGCTCGACGGGCTCTATCGTCATCTGATGCGCCTCGTCGGTCAGCGTGTCTCCGGTGGACGCGTCCTTTAGCTTGTTGACCGCCACTATATCGCCCGAGAGGGCCGGGGTGAAGGGGAATTCCTTCTTGCCTATGAGCCTGTGGAGGTGCCCGAGCTTCTCCCTGGTCTTTTTGCTGGAATTGTAGACGGACGTGTCTCCGTTGAGCGTGCCCGAGAATACCCTGAATATAGAAATCTTTCCGGCGTAGGGGTCGGAAACCGTTTTAAATATATATGCCGATAACGGCTCCGCCGGGTCGGGCTTTCTTTCCGCTTTTTCGCCCGCCGGGTTTAAGCCTTCGACCGTCTTCCTCTCGGCCGGGGACGGCAAATACTTGGCGATGGCGTCGCTCAGCACGTTTATTCCTATCATATGGGTCGCGGAGCCTATGAGGACGGGGAATATCTTCGCTTCGAGTATCCCCTCGTGGAGCATCCTGATAATCCGGCCCTCGTCTATCGCCTCCCCTTCGAGATATTTCTCGAGGAGCTCGTCGTCGAGCTCGGCGACGGACTCTATTATTTTTTCCCTCTGCGATCTGGCCGCTTCCTCCATATCTGCGGGTATGGGTATCTCCTCGAAGCCCGCGCCCCCCCCGTACCGATAGGCCTTCATCTCGATAACGTCGATGACGCCGTTGAAATCGTGGTGCTGGCCGATGGGGAGTATCAGCGGCAGGAGTTTTACCTTGAGCTCCTTCGATAGGCTGCCGAGGGTCGCTTCGAGGCTCGTGTTTTCCTTCTCCAGCTTGTTGATGAATATTATCTTGGGCAGTCTGCCCGTCATGTCCCAGTACTTCCTGACCTGAACGGACACGTCGCCGCCAACGGCACCGACCACTATCACAGCGCCGTCCACTACCTTAATCGCGCTGTCGGCTTCGTACAGGAAATTTAAAAAGCCGGGTGTGTCTATGAGGTTAACAAGGTGGTTTTTGGTTTCGAAGAACGCTATGTGGGAATTTATAGACATCCTTCTGTGTTTTTCTTCGGATTCGTAATCCAGAACGGAGCTGCCGTCGTCGATTTTGCCGAGCTTTTCGGTGGCTCCGTGCAGATATAAGAGTGCTTCGGCTAGAGAAGTTTTACCTGCGCCGTGGGGGGCAACGAGCGCAATATTCCTTACGCTTTCCCTACCATACTCCTTCATGGAAGATTACCTCCGTAGTCTGTCGTTGACAAAAACTTTCATCAAAGCCCTTTGTCGTCTCCTCTATAAATAAAATTCCCTAAAGTCGATGGTTTATTGATTCCCGGGGTCAGGGTCCTAGTTCTTGGCGTACTTCCTTCTGAACCTTTCGACCCGGCCCTTGGACTCAGCCGCCCTTTCCTTCCCTGTGTAGAAAGGATGACAGTTGGAACAGACCTCAACGGTGAAGTTTTCAAACCGCGTGGACCTGGTTTTATACTGAGCGCCGCAGGAACAGCTTATAGTGACTTCTTTATACTCCGGATGGATTTCCGCTTTCATTTTCAATGCCTCCTTATGTGCGGTCAATACGTCGTCAATCTTATATGAACCCAGATTTGTTAATATAAAATTAACATTTAAATGCTATGTGAGCAATAGTAAATCTGAGCGCATTAAACAAACAAAAAGGCGGCCTGGGGCCGCCTTTTATGCTGTTTTCAATATCGATTCTGCTTTTTCTGGTTCTTATTTTTCTGTGAATTCGGCGTCTATTACGTCGTCGCCGTCCTTGCCGCCGCCTTCCCGGCCTGCTTCGCCTTCGGGCGCCTCACCCGGGCCGTCGGGGCCGGCCCCGGGCTCCTCAGTCCCCGCTTCGCCCTGAGCCTGCTGCTTGTACATGAGCTCCGCAAGCTTGTGGGAAGCATGGGTTATTTTTTCCGTGGCTGCCTCGATCTCGCCCGGCTCGTTGCCCTTTACGGCTTTTCTGCCCTGCTCGAGGGCCTCTTCGAGCTCCTTTTTGTCGGATTCGGGGAGCTTTCCTTCGAATTCCTTGAAGCTCTTCTCCGTCCTGTAAATGAGCTCGTCGAGCTTGTTTCTTTTCTCCACGAGTTCGTGGCGCTTCTTGTCATCGTCCGACTTTTCCTCGGCATCCCTGACCATTTTATCCACTTCATCCTTGGATAGCCCGCTCGAGGCCTCGACCCTTATCTTCTGCTCTTTCTGTGTAGCCAGATCCTTGGCGGAAACGTGGAGTATGCCGTCGGCGTCTATGTCGAACGTAACTTCGACCTGGGGGATTCCCCTCGCCGACGGGGGTATACCGTCGAGTATGAACCTCGCGAGAGTCCTGTTGTCTCCGGACATCTGCCTCTCGCCCTGGAGCACGTGGATCTCGACCGAGGTCTGGCTGTCCTCGGCCGTAGTGAATACCTGGCTCTTCTTCGTCGGGATCGTCGTGTTTCTTTCTATGATCTTCGTCATTACCCCGCCCAGCGTCTCGATTCCGAGCGATAGCGGTGTAACGTCCAGCAGCAGTACGTCCCTCACCTCGCCGCCCAGGACCGCGCCCTGAATAGCTGCGCCCATAGCCACGACCTCGTCAGGGTTAATGCCCTTGTGGGGCTCCTTCCCGAAGAAGTCGGTGACGGCCTTCTGAACGAGCGGTATCCTCGTCGATCCGCCGACGAGGATTACCTCGTCTATGTCCCCCGCTTTAACGCCTGCGTCCTTAAGCGCCTGGCGGCAGGGCTCGAGCGTGCCCTTCACCTTGTCTTCGATAAGCTGCTCGAACTTGGAGCGGGTTATTTTCATGACGAGGTGCTTGGGCCCGGCGGCGTCGGCGGTGATGAACGGGAGGTTGATCTCTGTCTCGAGTGTATTCGAAAGCTCGACCTTCGCCTTTTCCGATTCCTGCCGGAGCCTCTGGAGCGCCATCTTGTCGTTTCCGAGGTCAATGCCGGATTCCTTCTTGAATTCGTTTATGATGTAGTCCATTATCAGCCTGTCGAAGTCGTCTCCCCCGAGGTGCGTATCGCCGTTCGTCGACTTGACCTCTATGACGTTGTCGCCGACCTCGAGTATCGATATGTCGAACGTGCCTCCGCCCAGGTCGTAGACCGCTATAGTCCCCTCGCTCTTCTTGTCGAAACCGTATGAGAGCGCGGCTGCGGTGGGCTCGTTAATGATCCTTTTGACTTCGAGTCCCGCGATCTTGCCCGCGTCCTTGGTGGCCTGCCTCTGGCTGTCGTTGAAATACGCGGGGACCGTGATGACGGCCTCTTTTATCTCGCCGCCCACGTAGTCTTCCGCCGCCTTCTTCAGCTTCATCAGCACGTGTGAGGAGATCTGGGGCGGTGAGTACTGTTTCCCCATGGCCTCTACCCATGCGTCGTCGTTTTTAGTCTTTACCATTTTGTATGGGAGTCTCCTGGCCTCGCCCTCGACTTCTTCATAGCGCCTGCCCATGAGTCTCTTAACAGAGAATATAGTGTTTTCGGGATTGACGACCGCCTGTCTCTTGGCAGGGCCGCCGACGAGAATATCGCCGTCCTTCGTAAACGCGACTATGGACGGTGTTATCCGCGCCCCCTCTTCGTTTATGATTACCTTCGGCTCTCCGCCTTCTACTATGGCCACAACCGAGTTGGTTGTCCCGAGGTCGATCCCGATTATCTTACCGCTTTTTGCCATTTGCATAGCCTCCTGAGCTTATATTCTGTTTTCCGTAACGTGTTAGCTGCCCTGAGCGACCGAAGTCTCGACCTCGCCCCTCAGTTTTTTAAGGGCCTGAACCTCTATCTGCCTTACCCTCTCCTTGGATATGCCGAGCTCGTCGCCTAACTCCCTCAGCTTGCCCTGCGGCGTCGAGAGATACCTCCGCTCGATCACGCGTTTTTCACGGGGCGTCAATTTTTTTAGCCCCTTCTCGAGCCCTTCCCTGGCGAGCTCCGACTGTTCAAGGGATTCGAGCACCTCTTCCTGGTTGGAGCCTGTGTCGGAAACCGTGTCGAGGTATGTTACAGAATCGTCGTCCTTGAAGGACGTGTCCAGGGAAAAGTCCCTCGACGCCATTCTGAACTCCATATCGATTACGTCCTTGTTCTTTACCCCGAAAAGCCCGGCTACCTTGCCGATATCTGATTCGTTCAATTCATCGTGATGTATGTTAAGGTCCTTCTTCGCCCTTCCGATTTTATGGAAGAGTTTCCTCTGCGCCTGTGTGGTGCCTATCTTCACATGGCTCCAGAACTTCATTATGTAGTTCTGTATCTTCGCCCTTATCCACCATACGGCGTATGAGATCAGCCTGTAACCCCTGTGCGGGTTGAATTTTTTGACAGCGTTCATGAGCCCGATAGTGCCTTCCTGTACGAGGTCGCCAAGAGGGAACCCGTACGAGATGTACCCGGACGCTATCTTCACCACGAACCTGAGGTTGGATACGACAAGCGTATTCGCCGCTTCGAGGTCGTTCTCCTCGTAGTATCTGACTGCCAGGCTGTACTCTTCTTCCTTGCTTAAAACCGGGTATTTATTGATTTCCTTCAAAAAAATACCGATCGGTTCTCTGACTGCTACTGCGTTCATCCGCTTTATACCCCCTTTTGCAAAACTAATCATCATCGGGGAAATGTCAAGGGGATAGTACTATGAAAGCTGAAATATCTTATTCTAATGATGTAGGGTAGTTAATATAGATATATTAATACTTTCCTTAAATATTGCAAGGGGTCGCCAACCCGGGTGCGGGCGCGCCGGCGTATCGAGGGGCCAAATGGTTTAACCCGCCTGCGCCGCCTCTACGACTTTCCCGGCAGCTTCTCTCATATCTCCGCCCGTGATTATGTTAAGTCCTGATTGGGACAGCATTTTTCTTCCGAGCTCTACGTTC
>JAHKKQ010000126.1 GCA_020027805.1 Candidatus Dadabacteria bacterium | reverse complement strand
CTGCCCGCGACCTTGACTCTGATCCTTCCGTCCTGGGGTTTCCTCACCTCGGCGATGGCGAGCTCGGCCATGATCTTGACCCTCGAAATAATCGATGCCTGGAGTTTTTTCGGCACGGAAGTTATCTCATGGAGTATGCCGTCCTTTCTGAACCTGACGGACAGCTCCTTTTCGAAGCACTCGAGATGTATATCGCTCGCTTTCTCCTTTACCGCCTGAAAGAGGAGAGAATTGACGAACTTGATAATAGGGGCTTCGTCTTCGGCTTCGAGGAGGTCTTTAGGCTCCTGAAGGTCGTATTCCGAAATTCCGGTCGAATCGTCTTCGATCCCTTCCGTCATCTCCTTGCCGCGCTCGTAGACACGGTTAATGGTGTCGAGGACGATGTGGTTAAGCGCGAGTACGGGTTCAATTTCGCACCCGAAGAGCGACTGGACTTCGTCGAGGGCGTAAAGGTCGAGCGGCGGGGACATGATTATAACTACCTTTCCGTTCTTCCTCTGAAACGGTATAAGCCGGAATTTTTTTGCGAAGCTTATCGGCAGCGTCTTTACGAGCTCCGTGTCTATTTCCCGCTCGGATATGGTGAGAGTATATGGGAATTCATAGAACTCGGAGAGCACCTCCAGGACTTCCTTCTCGTCGAGGACTCTCGACTTGATTAATACTTCCTCGAGGCTTTCTCCGTTTTTCGATAACAACTCATCAATCTTAATCAGCGCGGCGGGATTCCGCTCGCCTATTATTTCCTGAATGCTTTTCATATCAACAATTTAAGGTCAGTTATCATCCTCCCTGTTGAAGCCCCTCTCCTGTAAAAGCATATTGCGTCTTTGCCTTTCTTCAAGTATCCGCTGCATGTCCTGCTCGTTCTCAATTATCCGGGGGGTAAGGAGTATCATAAGGTTGATCTTCTGACTCTCTCTCTGCTTGAATTTAAACAGGTTGCCCAGCACGGGGATATTACCCAGCACAGGCACCCTGTTCTGGATGACGCTCTCTCTGTCCTGTACGAGTCCGCCAATTACGATCGTCTGCCCGTTCTTTACGACGACGGAGGAGTCGGCTGTCCTGGTCGTGGTGGCGATACCGAATTGTGCGGTATTCAGCCCCTGTACCGGAGCCTGTCTGATCGCCGAAACTTCTGTAAGAATATTGAGGTTTAGAAAGTCCCCCTCGCTGATCTGCGGGAGTATGGATAACCTTATGCCGACGGGTTCACGCTGGATCGTCTGAACTGTCACCCCGCTGTCTCCGACCGTGCTCCCGGTGGGGAACGGTATGACGTCGGCGACGATAATTTCCGCAGGTTCGTTGTCAGTGGTGATAATGCTCGGTGTCGATAGCACATTTACGTCGGTAAGTGAGGTCAGGGCCTGGAAAAGGGCGCTGAATGAAGGTATCGGCGGTATGGGGCCCGAACCGTCCACGTCCACTTCCTCACCTACAACACCCAGGAACAGCCCGGAAAGACTGCCTAAAACGTTCACGGATGCCTCAGGGTCGGCCGCTACCCCCAGAAGGCTGGGGATGCCCGGCAGTACTGTCCCGCCGAAGCCCAGGGTCTCGCCGTTAACCGTGAATCCTATGCTCAGGTTGGTCCCGAACGATCTGATTTTATCCAGGCTGACTTCGAGAATCGCGGCTTCCACGAATACCTGCTTTCTCCTGACGTCCAGTTCTTCGATTACTTCCTTGATTGTTTCATAATCCCTTCTGGAGCCGATAAAAATAATGGAATTCGTCGATGGGTCCGATGTGACTCTCAACTCGTCCGTCTCCGCCACCACCGCTGAGCTGCTCCCTGCCCCTCTATCGATTGCCTGCCTGCTCGAGGAATTGTTCGAGCCGACACCCGTCGTCGAGGATCCGAGCCCCGAGTCCGTTCCGAAGCCTGAGGTCCTTTGACTCCTGTCGGCCCCGAGTCCGGTTCGCGCCCCGCCCCCTCCGAACAGGCTCGCGAGCACCGCTACGATCGATTCGGCGTCGGCATTCAAAACCCGTATAACGTAGATGCCCTCTTCAGGCTCGGCGGTCTCGACGTCGAGTATCTCTATGACGGCTTTAATTTTTTTCATGTCGTCCGGATATGAAATGACTATCAGAGAGTTGGTCCTCTCGTCCGTGATCACCTTAAATCCCACTGCTGAGGTTTCGGTGGTGGATTGGGACGTAATCGCGGGGGCTTCCGACCTGTTCTCGGACCCGGGAAGGTTGCGTGTGCGCGTGGCCGACTGTCTTTGCGACTGCTGGGTCTGTGCCGGGGCGCTCGATTTCGACGAAGCCGTTCCGCCGAATATTTCGACGAGCTTAGCCGCTACTTCGGCGGCATCGGCGTTATGTATCTTGATGAATTCGATTTCGGTCTCTACATCCAGGTTCTCGATTATTTTCAGGATCCGGTTCAGGTTGTCCACTGTTTCCACAATGATGAGCGTGTTCGTCGCCGGATACACTACTATATCTCCCTCCCGGGAAATCAGGGGCTTCAGAATATTCGCCGCCTCGCTCGCCTGTATGTTTTTAAGCTGGATCAGTCTCGTTATAAAACTGTCGGAGGACTCACCTAACTCCGTGCCGAATTCCGTAGGTATGCTGGTTATTTTTATGTCCCTCTTGGGCACGATTATATTGGTGCCGTCCTTCTTGACGACCGAGAACCCGTTCAGGCTCAGGATCGTTTCAAAGAGCCTCATTGCGTTCTCTTTTTTAAACCCTCCGGGAGCAATTACCGTGACCTTCTTTCCCTTCACCGACTCGTCGAGTATGAAGTTTTGTCCCGTGATTTCGCTGATGGTTTGAATCAGATCCTGGACGTCCATTTCCGACTGCAGGTTTACTATCTCGCCGTCGGTTACGATGATTTCGGGTTTTTGTCCGTCTGCCCCGGTTTCCTCTCCTGTTTCTGGAGGGGGCTGAGTCCCGGTGTCTTTGTCCCTGGGAAACGGCTTCTGAATATTCGTCCTCTCGCGGGTGCTTTGTCCGCGGGGGCTCTGTGTCTGCTGCCGGTATCGTTCTTTTTGCTCGAGGAGTTTCTGTCTCCTCTGTTCGATTTCGGCCTGTCTATCTGAGGTGGGCTGATCAGACGCGTCCGGGTTATAGGCGGGGTCCTGGTCGCCGAAAGATTGAGTCATGGTCTCGGAATCACCCGGTCCGCCGTAAGGAGCGTAGGTGTCATCGCCCGCTATATTGAGTCTTCCGGTATCGCTCCGGACCGGTATGTCGATATACTCGCCGACCGACAACACATCGCTTGTCAGGCCGTTTATCTCTTTTAACTGCTTGACCGAGACTTGAAACCTTTCTGCGATTTGAGATAAGGTATCGCCTTCCTGTACGTTGTAGCTCGAATCCTCATTCTGTGACTGTAAAATAGGCTCTTCATTCTCTAGCTCGGTTGTTTGCGCCGTGTTCTCTTTGATCGTTGTTTTTTCGTGGTCCGTGTTGACATAGACATATAGAGTTAGCAGGAATCCAAGAATCAGAATATTGATCAGCAAACCTCTCATTATTCGGTCCTCACACTCTGTGCGGGCTCTTCTCCGTCTCTGCTTGAATAATCAGATCCCGCGCTGGGCGCATAATCCAATATCGGCAACGAAACCGAACATCCGGACTCTCTTCTATTTAACATTGTACTCATAAGTGTACTGTTTACCAGCCCTTGTAAAATCAATAGTGAAATTGCTCTGGGACCTCAGTTCTTCAAATACACTAAGGGCCTTCTCCACGTCGTTCAATTCGACGTTGTTTATTTTGTGAAGGGTGTCCCCGTTTTTAATTCCGATCTTCCAGAAAATACTGTTCGACCTGATGCCGAAAAACCTGAGTCCGTCCTCCTGAGGTATTACGCGCGCCTGCTGTATTATGTTTGTAGGATCGCTGAGCACATCCTCAAGCAGCTCCCTGCTGATCTCGAATTCATTCTCTCCGACCTTGCTTATCCCTTCGTTGTCCGGAGAGCTTTCTGAATCGAGACCCCTCGCCTGGGTTCTTTTGCCCGAGGGGCCCGCAGGGGAGGTGGAAGCTATTTCTCCAAGGTCTTTGCATTTAATCGTTTCACGCCCGGTCCTTTGCCGTTCTATGACTACCCTGCAGTTCATTACTTCTATTACCTTCACGTCTTCGGAATTGATAATGTCTACGACTTCACCGCTGCGGTAGCCGTTGACCTTGTTATCGTCGGGGTTTTTGATGATCGCGACTGAGGAGGCGTCATGGTTGATGATGGTCCCGAGGAGGACTATGTTGAGCGCACTGTCAGGCAGGGCTTCCTGGCTTCCTCCGGGCAACCCCGCGTCTGATAAATTCGTGATACCGAATATGTTCCTCGTAAGGATGACCTGATAGTAGGATATTGCACGTTTAGCGCTCGATTCCGGTCTGCTCTCCCTATCGTCCAGAAATTTTTGCGATGCCGCAGCGCGCGGGGAGCTTATTATGCCTTCGATTTTCTGGTTTACGGTGACAGCCGCCAAATAAGCTAGTCCCGTAAGGAGACATAAGTTTATAACCCACACATATTTTTTTAAAATTGTTACAAGCATTTAAGTAGAGAGGTTAATTTTACCTAAAAAAATAAAGTTTTTTACTTTATATGTCAAGCAAAACTTGTTTGCATCAATAACAAACCAGAATTTGCCTTTAAAAGCCGTCTCCCATTGCTTCATTGGTGAGGCGGTAACGAACCTCGCTCTCAATATGTCTGAAAATCGAGCCCGATGCGGGGCAGCGTCTCGAATTTTCAATTCAAATAAACAAACAACAATTGTATAGGGATGAATTCCCTGCCTCTGAATACAATTTACTATTTGATTTGACAAAAATCAATTCCGGCAAGCTATTTAATTATCAATGTTCAATTGATAGTTGAATTACCTGCTGCTCCCGGTACGCAGCATCCGACGAGCTCCGACAACAGGTTATTCTGGAATTCCTTGGTCTTCCATCCTAGTCCGTTATCGAGAATCGAAAATACCAGGACATCACCCCGTGTTGTAAAAACGTAGCCGGAGAGGGCTCTTACATTGTTCAGATAGCCGGTTTTCGCCATGACCCTGCCCTGGACATCCGACTGCCTGAACCTCTTCTTAAGGGTGCCGTCGACTCCGGCGATCGGGAGGGAATCGATGAAGTCAGAGGCAATGATCCTGTTTGTGTAGGCGTAACTCAGCACTTCGGTTAATGTTTGTGGAGAAACTCGGTTGAGGAGCGAAAGGCCAGAGCCGTCCACAACCCTGAACCCGTCTTTAATTCCGATCCTGTTAAGAAATTCTGAAATTACTGAAGAACCGCTTTCCCAGGATCCGGGAGCGCCCCTGAATTCCGCCCCGAGTGTTTTTATGAGGTTTTCACCTATTATATTGACGCTGTTCTTGTTGTACTCGGTTATTATCGCGGAGAGGGGGTCCGAATAGTGTGTGTAGAACACGGTGGCCCACCTCGGCACGTCGCCCGCTACGACAGGGCCCGATACCTTGATGCCCGCTTCCTCGATAGCGTTTTTGAACACATTGCCGGTGAGGAGCGTCGGGTTCTGTACGGGGATCTTGAGGAGGACCGATGATTTCGGCCTGATTCTTCCGCCCACGATGATCGTCTGATCGTCCTTCCAGGTCGTCGTAAGCACGCCCTGCTTGGTGCTCGTGACGGCGTTGTTTATAATCGCTATGCCCGAGCCTTCGGGCATTATGGAGACAGAGGGTTTCTGCCCGGACTTGGAAGAGGCGACCTTGACCTCTATCGTATTATAGTTGAAGGAAAGCGCGCTTATCGGGGGGCTGTAAAAATCGTCCGTCCATTCTTTCTTCCATCCCTCTGCGCGCCTTGTCCTGCTGAAATACGAATCGTCGACCGTTATTCCGTCTTTTATCTCCTTTATGCCCCTTTTCTTGAGCTCGAATACGATGAACCCGATATGCGGCTCGCCGAGGGTCGGGTCTCCGTAGCCTTTTACGTACAGACCGCCGTGGAGTACCCCTTTAGATATCCCGCCCCCGCTCGAGAACTCGGTCTTGAACCTGTAGTCTCTTTTCAGAAGCGAGAGCGACGCTACGGATGTGATTATTTTTTCATTCGAAGCCGGAATGAACAGGCTCTGCGCGTTGTGCTCGTAGATTGTTTCCCCCGACGTGAGCGACTTGACCACGACGCCGAGCTTGCCGTTGTTCCTCGCTTCCTTGGGAAGCATGGTAGCGATTCTCGCCGTATAGGCGCTGGTCGAGCTATTGACTGACAGTGCGGTCTGAATAGAAACTGCTATTAGAGTGACCGCGAGCAAGGGAGCGAAATACCATTTCATAATAGACAAAATATTCTAACTCCTCCGTAATTTCATTGCAAAGAAACAT
>JAHKKQ010000125.1 GCA_020027805.1 Candidatus Dadabacteria bacterium | reverse complement strand
TTGAGAAGGAGAGACATTGCGGCAAGAAAAACGACCATGGACACATACATCGGGTTCCTCGTGTAGGAGTAGACGCCGTCCGTGACGACCGCCGTCGCGGGCTTTCTCACGTCGACGTTCGTACCCGCGCGCGTCATTTTAAAGTACGCTGATAACATTATTACCGCCGTGACGAGCAGCAGCGCCCCGCCCGCAATGTATCTCGCATAGCCGTCGATGAAGCGGAGGGGCAGTATCAGGCTCGCCGCAAAGCCCGACGCGATCATGATCAGCACGATAACCGGCGGAGGAGTTATGACCCTCGGGTAGTCCCCGGAGGGTATTACCTTGCGTGCTCTCTTAATTTTTTTCACGCGGCTCCCCTCCCGGCCCGTCCTGCCAGTCGTCCATGCCGGGGTGCGGCGGAGGCGGGACCGGGGCGTCGAACCTGTCTCCGTGGATCCCTTCCATGAGGAATCTCGGGAACGGGGGTCCCGGCTCTCTCCTGATTATATCGGCTATGGCTTTCCTTTCCTCGTAATTCAATTCGGAGGCGATCTTCTTCGTTTCGCCGGCGATCCCGGCGGTGACCTCGCCCATGAGCGCGTGCATCTCGGCGACTTTCCGGTCAAAAAGTTCGGCGTCGAACTCCGGGGCTGAAAAAACGTCCAGAACCTCGTCCCTTTTCTTTTTCATCTCCCTTCTCGTTCCCCGTGATTCCTTCTTCATCTCTTTCATCGTTTCGATGACCATATCGCGTTTTTCGGGCGGCAGGTCCTTGAGGAACATAAGCGCGCGCTTCCCTTTCTCCATGCGCCCTACGAATGTGTGGGAGAACGTCCCGATGAGTATCCCCAGAAGGAGAACGTTGAGGAGGACGGATGCCGCGAGGATTATTTTCAGTCCCTTACTCATTGTAATCGCCCCCGTAGTATATAAGCTCGGCGTATTGCGCGTTGTCCGCGTCCTGCTCCTCGTAATTGGCGTAGAGGTAACCTGCGGCCATGCCTATGACGAGCAGCAGCGGGAGCGCGATCGCCGGGCGCGGGAGCGGTATGGCGCTGAATACGGCGCCCAGGAGACCGAGGACCGAGCTTTTGCGGGCTTCGGGCCGTTTGACCCCCGCGGCCGCGCTTATTATCCACGCTTCGAGGCCCGGGGAAGGCTCTTCGTACGCCCTCTCCATCAAGGATTCCTCGAACCGTCTCTCCAGGTCGAGCGCGTCTCTCATCTCGCGTGATTCCGCGCACGCGGCCCGGGCCCCTTCCCCGAGGCCGGAAGGCCACCTGGCGAGGTCCCCCCCGTATAACTCCAGATATTTCAGGAATTCATCTCTGTCCATTGCCCTTGTCCTCCCTCCCTTTATCTCCTCTGAGCTTCCCCCTGAGCGATGCTTTCGCGCGCATGAGAAGCGACTCGAGCGCCTTCACGCTCACCCCCATTATCTCGGCCGCCTCCCTGTTGCTCACCCCTTCGTAAAAGCAGAGCGCGAGCGCCGTCTGCTGTGATTCCGGCAGCTCCCCTATGCACGAGTCTATGCTCTCCCTGTTCCTTTTCAGCTCGACCGCTTCCTCGGCCCCGCGCCCCTCGTCGGGAGGGTCGAAGCCGTCATCCATCGGGAGCGGCGCATGCTTCCTCCTCGCGTCTATGCACGCGTTCGCGACCACCCTGTAAAACCATGTGGTGAATTTCGTCTGCCTTCCCCCGTCCCAGCCCGCCGGGTTCGTCCACAGCGTAATGAAAGATTCCTGCACTATGTCCTCCGCCTCTTCCCTGCTCGAAAGCATCCTGTACGCGAGGCCGTAGTATTTCTTCGTGTGACGCATTACGAGCATGGAGAACGCGTCCCTGTCCCCCTCCCTTATCCGCCCCATAAGCTCCTCGTCGGTAAATTCCTTCGTCTCTATGCCCATTTGTCCGAGCGGAAGTGCGGCAGCCGTGTCCATCGAATACCTTTAAATATTAAAACCTGCGCGGGCGGAATAGTAAAGATTCTACCCCGCCCGCCGGTCTGAGAGGATGATCTCTGTATATTATATTTTCAATGCTTCCCGTGGCGTCCGCCGGGGCCGAGCTCGGCTAGTATCTCCCTTTCGTCCTGTGTGAGCCGGGGCGCGAGCTCGGCGATCGCGTTTGAGAACGACGTGAAGCCCTGGGCCATGAGCGACTGGAGCTTATCCGAATTCTCCTTGAACGCCTGGGCGTCGAACTGCTCGGCCGTGAGTATCTCTTTCAACTTGTCGTGCGCCGCTTTGATCTCGTCCCTTAGTCCCTCGTTCTCTTCCTTTACCGCGCTGAGGGTGCTGACGACGAGCGCCTGCTTGTCGGCGGGGAGCTTCGAGAAGGCCTCGAGCCTTTCTATCCCGAAGGGGCCTCCGGGGTGCATCGCGAAGGCGGCCGCCCCCGTCACTAACAATCCGAGCACTGCGGTAAGTACGAAATTCCTTTTCATTTAAAGCCTCCTGTGTGAGTTTTTTCTATTGAAGCATGCTTTGTATATATATACGTGCTGGCGGGGGAAACCCTTCGGAGGGGTGGTTCTTTCAGTATGCGGCGTGAGTCCCGGCTTCTTGCGATGACACCCCTCTTCTGTCGTCGCAATGATTGCGGGCAAGTAAGCAATCGGACGCCCTCAGCAGAATTCAGGCAAGTAACTGTGCCACGGAGCGAATTTACAAAAAATACAAATCGGCGCGTATTATGGCCGTGACGATCTCGCATTTCTCACGAGATTGCCGCGCTGCACTCACATTCGTTCGTTCCGCTCGCAATGACATGGTATGTTAACCGGAGAAGTGAAGCGGAAATCTTATATATGTGCGGATTCTTCGCCTAAGGAGATACAACCATGGCAAAACCGGTGCTGGTCATAGGGAACAAGAACTATTCGAGCTGGTCGATGAGGCCCTGGCTCGCGTTGAAGCATCTCGGGGTCGTTTTCGACGAGGTCCGCATACCGCTATACGGCGAGGGCTCTTACGAGGAGATAAGGAAATATTCTCCCGCGGGGAAGGTGCCCGTCTATATCGGAGACGGCGTAAGGGTCTGGGACTCGCTCTCCATACTCGAATTCCTCGCGGAGAAACACCCCTCTCTCTGGCCCGCGGATGCGAAAGCCAGGGCGCACGCGCGGTCAGTCTCAGCCGAGATGCACTCCGGGTTCTCGGCCTTGAGGTCGGCGCTTCCAATGAACGCGAGGGCGGGGGACAGGTGGGTGGAGCTGGGCGGGGACGCAGTGGGAGACGCGGAGAGGGTGTTAGAGATATGGGAGGCGTGCAGGGGGGAGCACGGGAAAGCGGGTCCCTGGCTCTTCGGCCCATTCACAGCGGCGGACGCGAGGTACGCCCCGGTCGTTTTGAGATTCCACACCTACGGTATAGAGGCCGGGGGGCTCTCGAAGGGGTATATGGAAACGGTGCTCTCGGACGAATACGTCTGCGAATGGATAAGCGGCGCGGAGCGGGAGGAAGAGGTAATAGAGGAGTTCGAGAAGGGGATTTATTAGTCCGGGTGAGGAAGTTCGAGAAGCATCCTTCCTGTCTTCAGGCGGGCTGGCGCGGTATTTGATCCGGTTTAATGGGGCCCGGGATATACACGTTGCCATCGTTATGCCGCTTATGCCGCGGATATCCGGCGCTCGCACGCTCATATGAGAGAAACGGTTGACTTGCGAGGCCATCGAACATATATTTCGGCAGAGGGCACAGGGGTTATTCCGTGTCACATTCGAAGGCAAGAGTAGTTTACAAAAAAATCCGGGCGCAAGGCGTCCGCGAAGGAGAAGCGCATGAAACCAGTCGTTGAATCCAATAAACTCGAGCGCAGCGAAGTATGGGGCGAAGACGACCCGACAGTCCGCTGGGCCGGCGCATTCGCAGTCTTCGGAGGCCACGGCACGACGCAATCGTCGACGATCGTGTACGAGATCGAGCCCGGACACAGGCTCGGCTGGCATACCGACGCGACTGAGGAGACCCAGTACATCATCGCCGGCAGCGGCAAGCTCTTCATGGAGGACGGCTCCACCTACATGGTAGGTCCGGGCAGTGTCTTCACGCTTCCTACTGGCATAAAGCACGACCTCGCCAACGTCGGCAAGGAAACACTGCGGGCAGTAGCGTTCTTCGCAGCCGCTATGTTTACACAAAACTTCGACAACGTGATGCTGCCCCCCAAGTCTCACATTCTCGGCACGCCCAATCGAAACGCCTGATCGCGGTGCGCGTCCGTCAACGTGGATATGAACGGCGCGGATAATGCCGGTTGCGGGAGTATTGTTTCCATGCCGTCCGCTTCCCCGAAGCGCATGAATCTATCCCCGGGATAAACACGTTCCCGTAGGTCCTCCCGTGCGGGTTCTTCTCCCGGTCCGGGCCGCTCACGCATGACCGGGTTGACAGTATTTCTGCGATCTTTTACTTTGTTCATTGAGTCAATCCTATAACGAAGGAGACGTGTGAAGGGCGTGAGTATGAAAAACGGGATCGTTCCCTTCTCCTGCCTCGTACTGATCCTGCTCCTCGGAGGGGGTCTCAGGGCGTGGAATCTTGCCGACAACCCTCCCGAGCTCTATCCGGACGAGATATTCACATATTTGTCCGCGAAGAACGTCGTAGAAAACGGCCGGCCTATACAGAAGAGGCTGCCCGCTTACGGGACCGCCGCCTACGTGTCCGTTTCCGTATTGGGGGAAACCCCGCTCGGTATCAGGGCGCCCGCCGTATTTTTCGGCCTCGTGTCCATACTCCTCGTTTATCTTCTTGCGGTGGAATTGTTCGGGGACACGGCCGCCGCGCTGTTCGCTGCGTTCTTCATGGCCATAATCCCCTGGCACATCCATTTTTCCCGAGTGGGATGGGAATCCGCTTCGTTCCTGCCGTACCTCCTCGTTTCGGTCTATCTCTTTATTTACGGTATTAACAGAGAGCGGAAATGGGCGCTTATCGTTTCGTTCGGCATGTTCGCGCTCACTCTCTATACCTATCTGGCGGCGCTGTTATATTCGGTCTTGTTCCTGGCGTGTCTGCTCGTCATCTACCGGCGCTATTTCCTCAGGGAACGGCGGGTGCTGGCGGCGGGCCTGACGGTCTTTCTTGTCTTATCGGCGCCCTATCTCCTGGCAATATTTACGGTGGCGATGTTTGCCGATAAGGCGTCCATTCTTTTCACGTTCACGAGCGGAGTAAATCAGGAGACCCTGTCGGTATTCGGCACGAACTATATCACGCACTTCGGTCCTGATTTCCTGTTCATTCACGGCGACCCGAACCTGAGGCACGGCGCGGGGACCGGGGTTATTTACTGGGTGATGCTGCCGTTCCTGGCGGCGGGCATAGTCTATGCGGCGATAACGGGCGGGCGGAGAAACGCGTTCTATTTCATTCTTTTCTGGCTGGCCGCGTTCCCTCTCGGGGCCGCGCTCACAGACGACGGGGTGCCGCACGCGATGAGGAGCCTGGCGGGGGCCCCGGTCCTTTGCCTGTTGAGCGGAAGAGGGGTGTCGGGGCTCGTCCGGACCGCCGCCGCGAGGGCAGGGCGGGCGTATGTCTCGTATATACTCTACGCCGCCGTCGCGATCGTCTCGCTCGCCCCGCTCCCCGGGTTCGCGAAAAGGTACTACGGTGATTATCCTGTAATGTCCGCGCCTGACTGGGAGTACGGACGCAAGAAATTATTTTCGGGTATCGGGAAGCTCGACGGTAATTACAAGAGGCTTTGCACGCAGAAACTTCACTACTTCAAAAACTATTATTTCATTGAATTTTATATTCCGGGCACGAAACTCGAGTTAATTAACGATATCAACGATCCCAGATGCGCTCTCGAAGGCACGATAGTGGTTCAGAAGTATAGGGTAAAGAAATACTGGAATTCCAGGCTTGTCGGCAAGGTGAACGGGCCCGACGGAACTACCTTGTATTACGTATTCACGACCGAGGAATGAGGGCCGGGCAGGTTTCGCACGATCATGTACGGGAGTCCGGTATATAAAAAAGGGAGCCGAAGCTCCCTTTTGTTATTGTCATTATTGTTTCAGTCCGGGCTTATGCTGCCGCTCTTCTTCTTCGCACTGCAAGCAATCCGAATATCCCGAGAATCCCCGCCATGGCTATCATCCCCCACTCCGAGAGCGTCGGGATGTTCGAGATTGGCACGTTAAAGAACGTGCAGGTGACGAAGCCGCCGCCGTCGCATGTGGCCGTGAAACCGCTATCCGCAATGTCGAATGATGTCGCGCCCGTACCCTCGCACTCTATGTCCGCAAGCACCCATCCCTCTAACGGCAGCTCGGTCGCGGTGATGCTAGAATTAAAAGGCCCTCCATTTTCTTGCCCGCCGGGCACGGTAAAGGGAGATGGGCCGGAGCCGTCCACAGTGAGAT
>JAHKKQ010000242.1 GCA_020027805.1 Candidatus Dadabacteria bacterium | reverse complement strand
AAGGATGAAAATAGCAGCTTTTCACCTTTCTTTTGTCTTTTCGAAAGGTCACACTACGTGTTTCATCCAGAAAAAGAAGAATGAATAGTTGCCTTTCTTTATTTTTCCGAAAGGCCTACGGCAATCTCTCCCACCCCTCGGCCGCAAGCAGAAAAGCCGCAAAGACCGCAACCCCCGCAAGGGCTATGAGGGGCAGCTCTATCGCGAGCGCCGCCAGGAGCCCGGCCGCGAACCCCGAGAGCGCCTCCGCCCCGACCAGGATCGACTGGTTATTCCCGAGCACGCTCCCCTGCTCGTCCGTGCTCACCATGAGCGACAGCATCGACGCGCACGCGGGCAGCGCCACGGCGATCGCGAGGCCGGACAGGAACAGCGTCACCCAGAGCGCTCCTTCCTGCCGGGGCAGTAATATCAGCAGCATGAGTATCCCGAACAGCGCAGTCGAGTAAATGGTTATCTTCTTAGCAGAGAACCGCGTCGCCAGATATCCGGTCAGCCACAGGTTAGCTAACACTATGGGTACGGCCACCCAGGCTATAAAGTCGGACACCCTCCCCACGCCCATGTGGTATCTGTCCACGAGGTACATCGGGTACGCCCTGAAGAATCCGAATATGGAAAAGTAGATGAGGAAATTCACGAGATAGACGATCCTTATCCGCCCGGCGGTGAATATCGTCAACATGTTCGTGAACGCTTCGACGTAATTTGTCTTCGCCCCGGTATCGGGTGTGCGCGTTTCTCTGAATACGTAGTAAGTGAACGCGAGGGCGAATAGGAGGAGTATGAATACCGCCCAATACGGGGTCGCGTAATTGAACCATGGCAGGGTCGCCGGGTCCGCGAGCTTCCCTCCGATGAGGGGCCCGGCGACGAATGCGCTGCTCCCGCTCAGGTACATATATCCGAAAAGCCTGCTCCTGTTCTCCTCGGTGCTTACGTCGGCGATCGCGCTCTGGGCCGTCACAACGTCGGCGTCGGCGAGCCCCATTAAGAGAGAGATGCCCATGAGCGCGGGCAGGCAGTTCAACTGAAGCGATACCGCGAAGAGAGCGTAGCAGACGGCGATAGCAAAGAGAGAGACGAGCAGGACGGGCCTCCTGCCGAACCTGTCCGACATCGCCCCCATCACGGGCGAGCCCAGGAACTGCCCGAGCGGATAGAGCATGAGCAGCACTCCCAGCACAATGGATCTGTCCGCCTTGAACGGCAGCGAGTCGAGTATGCCCCCGCTGTTGTCGAGGATCATGGGCGTCATGATTGCCGTCATCAGGCTGTAACCAATGAACCCGATGAATATTACGAAGTAGAGCGGGAGTATCTGAAAAAAGCCCGATTTCCGGTTGTCGGTCATTACGGCAGCTCCTTCCGGCCGCAAGAGCTTAACCGCCGATCGGAATATTGTCATTCCCGACACGATCGAGAATCCAGTCTTTGTCTTTCCCGACATTACAGAATTTGCGGCGATTGAGCGCCCGCACATTAATTTCCCTCTCCCTTGAGGGGAGAGGGTGAAGGGTGAGGGTGTACATTAAATATCTTTCAGTGGCAAAATATGTACAGTCTTTTCATAGACCGCACTATGTGCGTGATTTCTGCTTCTTTTCATCAAGGAAAAGAAGGATAAAAAACAGCCTTTCTCCTTCCTTTGTCTTTTCATAAAACACACTATGTGTGCTTTTCATAAAGGAAAGAAGAAATAATCTTCGTTTGATCTTTGCTTTCCTGAATCAAGATCAGGCTGGATGCAATCCCTCAAATAACCGACTAACAACCACATCACGGCCCCTCGCAAGGCACGTTCGGAGGCGTGTCATTACCCATATACGACGCGCACCTCTCGAGGTCGGCGCAGCTTATCTTGTCCTGCTTGCTCGCCGGGTCCATCGCTTCGTACGCCTCGATCCCGACGGGAATATTGTTGCATATGCTCATGTCGAACCCGTCGTCCTTCTGAGCCGACTCGTTCTGAGCCGCGCACGCGCCGAGCGCGAAAGTATTTTTCAGGAGAAGCAGGAAACCCCGATGACAGACACCAAACCCGGCGGCAAAAACGAAACGCGCCTCGACGGAGACGTCGATAAATATTATTACTACCTGAATATGATCACGGAGAACGTCCGTAACGGATACAACCTCATGGTCGTCAAATACTGCGACCTCTCCCTCCCCCTCATCCCCTCCCTCATCGAGAATACAAAACGGTCCTCCGGGGAGTTCGACGTCACGACGATTCCCGCGATCGAGCTCGGAGCGAAGATATGGAGCCACCATGGGCGGCGTGACAAGATCGGCGAGCTCGCGCGCCTCGTCTCTGCGCATCCGGAGCTCTCCCCCTGGCAGATACACATCGACCGCGCGTACGACGTACTCCGCGAGACGGAAAAATAATTCCCGCCCCCTATCCCTTTGTCATTCCCGACACCGATCGGGAATCCAGTCTTTGTCTTCCCCCGACATTACAGAATTTGCGGCGGGTGAGCACCCGCTGGCATACGATCTCTAACCAACTCTTCCGCTCAAACCGGCAACGAAGCCAAACCCGCCTGTCCTGAGCGCACACGAAGTGTGCAGTCGAAGGGTTCGCCCTTTATCTTAATTCCCTCACCCCCGAGAAGGGGGGAGGGTTAGGGTGGGGGGTTTACCTTCTCACTCCTATCAATCCAGAAAGCCTTTTCCTTCCCGACATTACAGAATTTGCGTTAAGAAAATCGATTGTACGAGCGTTAAGAATCTTCCACGGGGTGGGGTAGAATTGGAAGATTTAGCGAGTACATGAGATTTTTAGCTAATTCTGTAGAATCTTTTCGGAAACCACACTACGTGTGTGATTTTTGCTTCTTTGTATCCAGACAAAGAAGAAAATAATATTGCCTTTGCATTATCTTTTCTTTAGTCCTTCCGAATATCGCCAGGGTATCACGGTAATTCCTCCCCCTTTGAATTTCCCTCTCCATCCATTATCCTTCTTCGTTGCATCGAGAGCCGAACATGAGCATATCCCTGATCAGAACAATCATCGGAGCCGCGCTTCTGGCGGCGCTATACTGTCCCCTCCCCTCCATATCCCGGGATATGGAGGGGTACCTGGTCGCGGAGAGCGCCCCGGAAAAACCCGCTGACGATCCCGCCCCGGCCGCGGAGCCCGCGAAAGACCTCACGCTCGACGAGATACTCGGGAAATACTACGCCGCTATCGGCGGCCTCGGCAGATGGCAGTCTATTAACACGCTCGCAACAAAGGGCACGATACTCTCCCAGAACAGGGAGATCACAACGACAGCCGAGTACATGCGTCCGGACAAGTGCAGGGTCTCGTACACGATCGGCGGAAAGCTCGTAGTCCAGTCCTATAACGGCGAGACCGCGTGGCAGCAGAGCGCTCTCTCCGAAAGCATCGCGCCTGAAATACTCGATGCCGAACGCACGGATTACCTCCGCGACAGGTGCGGCATAGAGAGCCCCCTCATCGACTACGCGAAAAAGAACCTCAAGGTCACGCTCGAAGGCAGGGACACCGTCGACGGGAAGGCCGCCTACAAGCTCAAGGTCACATACACGTCGGGTAATTTCCAGTATTACTTACTCGACGCGTCGTCGTTCCTGCCGGTGAAAACGACCGGCTTCTACACTGTCGGCGGGCAGGAGGTAGTCATGATGACCAGGTTCAAGGAATACAAAAGGGTGGGAAACATCCTCGTCCCCTTCAAACTCGCGATTGAGAAAAAAGGGAACGCGCATGCGAACAAGTACTGTTTCGAGCGTGCGAGAAATAGGTCGATCCACGCTGATTTCTCGACTGTTCATAATCCATGGAAAAGCCGCCTGAATACAAATATATTCGGACACCCTGACAACAACAGCACCGAGTAAATTAACTTCCGGCTGTATGTCGTTAAAGTCTAAATAGGTTAGGAAGGATTTTGCTTTTAATCCATTATACCTCGGTACACATACAGTGCTCGTATACGATTCTCCCGAATCCCTTCTGCTCGGCCAACAATCGAAGCCAACCCCGTTCGCCCTTTTTTTTAATTCCCTCCCCCTCCACGGGAGGGGGGAGGGCTAGGGTGGGGGCGTACCTTAGAATAATTCCGTCATGCTGAACTTGTTTCCGCATCTCGTCTTTAACCCGTTCGTCCTGAGCCTGTCGAAGGATGACAACAATCCTCCTCCCCCCATTTTTAATTAATCATAAAACAGATGTATTATTAACCCATACGCCCGGCTAGCGTCCGCCCTCCCTACCGGCTCGTTTTAGAATCGGAATCACCATCGGAAGAATGAAAAACAAGAACGAACTAGTCATACCCGTCCTGGTCCTCTTACTCCTCACATCCGTAGCCGGATGGATACTCGTCAGATATACGGGAGACCTCCTCTTCTACAAAAAACTTCGCGACGAAGGGGTCGAAACGTCAGCCGCAGTCACGATGAAAGCTATACTAAAGGACGGCCGCCTCGTGAGGTCCAACATTACGTCCCCTTCCGACGACCACCGCATTATGGTCTCACTGCGCCTGCCCGGCGACATCACGAGCGTCTGCACGCTCCGGGTATCCAAGTACACGTACGACATCGTCGCGAAACGCGACATCCTGAACGTCGCGTACCTCCCCGGGGACCCGTCCGATTGCACGCTGCCCGACGGCATAGAGCTCAACCTCTACCTCATCCTCTCGCTCCTCGCGGTCGCCGTGGTCCTGCTCCTCCTGGCCGCGGGTTTCGCTTTCTATATATACAGGTCGTTCAGAAAACCTCCCCCCGGCGAGCTCGTCCCCATGACGACCGACCTCGGCATCCCCCCGGGCGGACTCGAGTGCCCCAAATGCGGCGCACCCATGACGGAAGGCTATATGCCCACGGTCGGAGGCGTGTCCTGGAGGGACAGGGAAGACCCTATCGGCATCCCCACGATGTTCACCGGGCTCCCGGGTACGGCGTTCTGGATCAAACGGCCCGCCCTGCACGCATACAGGTGCGAGCCCTGCCGTATAATCATATTTAAATACGGCGGCTAACTATCTAACATTTCGCGCTTTTCATTATGCCTCTAATAACCCGCCGGATGCCGCATCCGTATCATTCTCAGTCAATCAAGAAAATCCTTTAAATTCAGGCCCCATCCGAAAAAGCCGCCCCCGAAAAACCGGATCAGCCTGAGAAAGCCTCCCACGGAGGCGGAGATGAGGAGGTGGACGAGATCCTGGCGAAATATTTCACCACTGTAGGCGGGCCCGCCAGGTGGAACGACGTCAAGACGCTCAAATACACGGGCAAAATGAATTCCATGGGCAAGCTGTTCCAGATGGCGATTGTCTACAAGCGGCCTGACAAGTGCAGGATCGACTTCAGCCTCGGTCACATATACTTCATTCAGTCATACGACGGCAAGGAAGCGTGGAAATTTAACCCTACCACAGAGGGCAGCACCCCTGAGGTGCTCAAGGGTGACGACAAGGCGAGCCTCATCGAAACCTGTGACTTCGACGGCCCGCTCGTCGACCCCAAGTCGAAGGGTATAAAGGTTGAGCTTATAGGTAAGGAAAAAATCGAGGGCCGCGAGGCCTACAATCTCAAGATCACGTTCA
>JAHKKQ010000019.1 GCA_020027805.1 Candidatus Dadabacteria bacterium | reverse complement strand
TCCGAAGTAAGGCTTCCAAATGTTTTCACGGTTGCGGTGGGAGCGCTCGACGGAATCAACGCGCCTGATAATTCGCCTCCGGACCTGGACGGGAACCCGACTGTCGGACAGCCCGTAGTTCCTCCCGCGATAACGGCCCTCGATGGAGACGGATCGCAAGGTCTCGGCTTGAGGCAGTCCTATACAGTCACGATGGTTAAGGGCAAGAAGCGTACAGAGCTTAAAAATGTGACTGGTAATCCGCTCTTTGCAGTCCCGACCAACGTCGGTCCGAGGACCATGCCTGATTATCCCGTACTTTTCGAGCAAGGCATATACGATCTCGGAAACGGTATAACGGTTTTCGCAGGTACGGTAGATGACTCGTTCTGGCTGGATCTCGGCGCGGCGTTCGACTCACTCAACTTCAGGACCCAGGGTTTCGTCGTACAGGGGGTTCTTACCGACGAGCAGGACGCGGATGATAAAAATAACTACGCATCGGACGAGTTTTCAGGCTATAACGTCAATTCGATAGCCATAGAGGTGCCGATAGATCTCCTTACAAGCGACGGCGAGAAGCACCCCGCATCAGATCCGGAAGCAGTGATCGGCATGTGGGGGACGAGCTCGAGACCGAAGGAGAAAAAATTTAGGGGGCCGGGGGAAGATCCGAAGCTCTCGAAGAAATTCACTCAGATCCAGAGAATGGGCAATCCGTTAATTAACGAGCTCATAATCGGGATAGGATTCAAAGATAAATTCAGTATGGCTGAGCCCAAGGACGATTCCGAATACGCGGATTTCTTCCTTGACCCGCCGCTTGCGCGAGTGCTGAACGCTGTATATGAAGCCCTGTTCGGCCCTGATGTTCTACCAATCCCGGATGTTCCAAGACTAGACCTACTGCCGCTCGTTCAATACGTACCGCCGTTAGCCGCAGAGGGGACCACTGCAGGCCCAATCGCAGACCTTCTGAGATTGAACACTGGCATTCCTCCGACTCCGCCAGATGAGCAGAACAGATTGGGTTTCATCACGCTGCTAGACGACGATCCGTCAAACGATGATCCCGCGGGCTTTCCGAACGGGCGCCGCGTGATCGACGATGTGACAGATGTCGCTGCGCGTGTAGTGGCAGGTATACTCGATCCCGAGTTCAACACTTTCCCGCACAACAGGATAGGCGACGGCGTGAACGTAAACGACATTCTGCCCTACCGTACTTCCTTCCCCTATTTGAATTTCGCCCACGACGGACGCGACAGCCGTCATATCGATCCGGGCGAGAGGGGATGCAAAGGTACGGATACGAAACGCTGTCCTGTCGATTAACAACAATAAATAAGACGGCGAGAGGGGATAAAACCCCTCTTGCCGTTACTTCTGACATACCCATTTTAAGTTTAAGAAAACACGGCGTGAAAATGAGGGACAAAATGAATAGGCTTCAGTTATTAGTTACCGCTTTCTTACTTTCAGCTCTGTGTGGAACCATTAATTCACGGGGACACGAAGACGGTCATCATCATGAACAAATTAGTAAAGAGGCCAGGGAGAGCCCTGCCGACAGTCTCATCGAGTTATATATATCCAAGATAAAAGAAGACCCGGACGATTACTACAACTATACAAAGCTCGGCGCGAGCTACATCCAGAAGGGAAGGGAAGTTGGAGGTATCGGGCCGTATCTTCAAGCCGAAAAGATTCTGAAAAAATCAATCGAGCTCTATCCGGACGGATACGCGGCATACGTATATTTGGGTCAGGTGAGCTCCTACAAGCATAATTTTCGTAAGACGATAGAATACGCCGGAAAGGCGATAGAATTAAAACCCGAAAAGAGCATTCCATACGGCGTACTGGGCGACGCCTACATCGAGCTCGGAATGTACGACGAGGCCGAGAGAGCGTACTTAACGGCATCAATGATAGTACCGGATTTCTTTTCTGGCACCCGCATCGCACAGATCAAGGATTTGAAAGGCGATACGAAAGGAGCGATTGAGCTGATGAAAGATTCCATACAGCAGGCCTCCGGACAGAACCTTCCTGCAGAGAATATTGCCTGGGCCAAAGTGATGCTGGGATCATTTTATTTCAAGACAGGGGACCTGGAAAAAGCCGAAAAATCATACGAAGAAGCCCTCCAATCATTCAAAGATCACTATCTTGCGGTGGAGCATCTAGCCGAAGTAAACGCTGCGAAAGGGAATTATGAAAAGGCCGCGGCTCTGTACGAAAGGGCTTTGGAATTAAACCCGAAGCCGCATTATTACCTCGAACTCGGAGAGGTTTACGAAAAGCTCGGGAGAGCCGCGAAGTCTGAAGAGTTATACGGCGAAGCCGAAGCTAGATATAAAGAATACGCAGAAAGCGGCATCAAGGGGCATTCGAGAGAACTCGTGCTTTTTTATGCGAGAAAGAACCTCAATTTGGACCGAGCGCTGGAGCTGGCAAAGGGGGATTCGGAGGATACGGAGGATATTTATGCCTATGACACCCTGGCCTGGGCTTATTATAAAACGGGGAATTTAGATAAGGCAGCGGATGCCATAAATAAGTCACTGAGACTCGGGACTAGGGACGCCCTTCTCTATTATCACGCAGGAGTGATCTATCACAAGCTGAACAAAAAGGAGGAGGCCACAAAATATTTCGACCTTGTGCTGGCGACAAATCCGTTCTTCGATAAAGAGGCGGTAAATGAAGTCAGGTACACACTCAGCGAGCTGGGCAAATCAAGTTCCTGAAGAATAAGGATCACGCCGGACGATTTCCCGGAATGCAATAGAAGCGATTAGGCCCGGATAAGCGGCAGGCCCTAGAAGGTCGTGGATCTTAATATTGTGAGGATAATCCGGCCTTCTTCGCGATTTCATAATAACCGGACGAAAGTCCTATACCATTTACCGACTAAAGTCCAATAGCAATACCGCTTAGTCTCGGTTATTTTTATCGGATGGACAACGGACATTCGAACGGTAAAGAAATCAAGCTGGGCCAGCTTACGCAAAGTCCGGAAGCTTCAATCAATGTGTTGAGGCGCTCTACCAGGGTCCCCTATTATAAGAAGCTCAAGTACGGCCTTCTTAACGGTAAAGTCAGGGAAAACGATGAAGATCTCATTTTCAACGGGTCTACGTTTAATATATCCGAACACGGGATCGGGATGGAAGGCACGAAAGGGTTCCCCCCCAATTTCAAAATAGAGGCGAGCCTGTTCACCGGGGAAAAAACGGTAAATTTCGAAGGCACGATTAAATGGCTCTATCACTCGAATTCAGAGAAATGGTATATGGGGATCGAGGTCTCGAGCCGGAAGGATGAGTTACAGGAGATCTATTCGATTCTTTCAGAGACGACTGAGTTCGGTTTGTAGCTTCAATGATATATAGACTACAGGTACTCTAACTCCTCAATACCGCTCTCTCATTTATTTCCCCGAATTTGGACTTAATCTCGCTCACCCGGACTTTGGATTCGGATAATTTTTGCCTCTCCATCCTATAGAAATTCCTGAGCGGCGATAGGGAGTCGCTCACCTGAATTTTAATCCCGCCGAAGTCCCTCTCGAGCTGCGAGCTTACGCCGGATATCATCTCTTCTATGAGCGCGTCCACCTTCCCGCTGAACTCCTTCATGGCGTCCCTTCTCTTTTTGGGGAGAATGGCGAAAGCTGTCGCCATCACCGCGACTGTCGCGAGGATACCGGTGATGTCGACGAGGAGCGACGAAAATGCGGATACGACGGCAGCTCCTAGCGCGAGCGAACCCACCTGAACGCCCAGAACGGAAGCCACTGCCCCCCTCGCGGAATCGACGAGATTCCCGCCGAGGGTGGCCGGGTCAATCGCCCTCCTCTTCGATTCGAGCTCGTTCCTCACTGTATCCACGAGCCTCGTCCTGTCGTAAATAAACCCTGTCGTGACATTCGAGGTATCTGCCCTGATCGACTTGTTATAAAACTCGATCGTGCTGTCGAGCAGTGTCCGCGCCGATTTTTCCGTCCACGTCACCATCGCGTCCAGGTCCTTCTCGAGCTCGGACACGGTCTGACGCGAGACCCTGTACTCGAACTCTTTAGCGATTTTCTGCTTGCTCATCAGCTTAAAGATATTGGTGAATCTCATCAGCTCGTCTATATACTCTATTCCCCTCGTCTTGAATTCGAGGAGCCTGCTCCTGATCCTCTCCGTAAACTGAGAGGAGTTCTCCACTATCTCTTCCTTCATCGAGTCGAGTTTTTTCTCGAACTCCCCGAGCCTCAGCATATCTTCGGAAATCCTGTCGATATGTCCGTCGAGCGCCTTTTCCGTCTCCGCGCAGAGGTTAACGGCAAATCCGGATGCCGCCTTTATCTTCATCCTGATACGCTCTTCCTCGTTAAGGGTGTCGAATATATATTTCTCGAGCGTCACGAAGCCGCTTCGCGAAAATAACCCGGTGTCGGAAGCGGTCTTCCCCTCCCACGCGAGCCTGGCGGAAACAGGTATCAAGTGCGGCTTTATGCCGAACGAGCGCTCGAGCTCACCCTGCGTGTGCCGTATCAGGGTCTCTAGCTCCCGATCGTCTGCCGCTATGTCGATCTTGTTCAGGAGAAAAACGATATTTTTCAGCCAGCTCTCTTTTATAAACTTGATGAGCTTCGCCTCACTGCCTGTTACCGCGCGCTCGGCCCCGATCGTAAAAAAAACGATGTCGGCCTTGGGTATGTATTCCTGCGTGAGCCGCTCGTGCTGCGCTATGGTCACGTTAGTACCGGGCGTGTCGACGATAAAAAGCCCCTTCAGCCTCTCCTGTGGAACGGATATCACCCGGCACCCGTTTTCCACGCTCTCCTCTCTCCGGTCGCCGTATTTTATGACAGTTATCTCGTCCGTCGTAGGCGTAATGCCTTTGGGGAGTACTTCCTGTCCCAGCAGCGCGTTTATCACCGACGACTTGCCCGTGCTGAATTCACCTATGAAGACCAGGGAGAACAGGTTGTCTAGGCCCTCCTCGACCGACCTCAGCCTGCTTTCGAGCTCGCTGTTGGAGAGCCCCTTTATCTCGGCGAGGAGCGACTGCAGGAGGAGTTTCTCTTCGAGTACGACCTTTGAGTACCTTTCGTCCAGTATTTGCATACTTTGAGGAGTACTTGAATTATAACCAAGAAAGTCGATCATGAGTATTTGAAAGCATTAAGATGCATCCTTCCACCCATTTGACACGTACAACCTATACAAGTTGTAATAGGCCCTGCGAGCTGTAAACTGACTACATAGTGCGGCTCGCATCATAAAAAGAGAGAAATTGGATACAAAAAAACCAAGAAATAAGACCTTATTCTTTATTGCTGGTATTGTATATATATCAGCGGTGTTTTTTATATTATGTTTAGGCGGAAGCCGGGAAGCCGAGCCAGCCGACAACAAAAATATGCCTAATCAGAACAGACTCAAGAACGAGAAGAGTCCTTACCTGCTTCAGCACGCGGACAACCCCGTGGACTGGTACCCATGGGGGGAAGAGGCCTTTGAAAAAGCGGCCAGGGAGGACAAACCCATTCTCCTGTCGATAGGATACTCGACCTGTCACTGGTGCCATGTGATGGAGCACGAATCGTTCGAGGACCCGGAAGTCGCGAAGCTGATGAACGAAACGTTCGTTTCGATAAAGGTCGACCGTGAAGAAAGGCCCGATATAGACAGCGTCTGCATGACGGTGTGCCAGCTCCTGTCGAAAGGCGGGTGCGGGTGGCCCCTCAATATAATCATGACCCCCGACAAGAAGCCCTTCTTTGCAGGTACATACATTCCGAAGGAATCGCGCTTCGGACGCATAGGCATGGTCGAGCTCGTACCGAGGATAAAAGACGTCTGGAAGAATAAGAGGGACGAAGTGCTGAAATCGGCCGACAGCATCACGGAAGCCGTCAAGAAGGCGACGGGGCTGACCGAGGGCTCAGGCGGCAGAGACCTCACCCCGGCCGCTCTCACGCTGGGGTACAACCAGCTCCTGGGCAGGTTCGACGAGACGAACGGCGGGTTCGGGACGGCGCCCAAATTCCCCACCCCGCACAACCTCCTGTTCCTCCTCAGGTATTGGAAAAGGACGGGGGACGAACAGGCGTTGTCGATGGTTGAAGCAACCCTGGGCGGTATGCGGAAGGGCGGCGTCTACGACCATGTGGGATATGGATTTCACAGGTACTCCACGGACCCGAGGTGGTTCCTCCCGCACTTCGAAAAAATGCTTTACGACCAGGCGATGCTCGCCCTCGTTTTTACCGAAGCGTATCAGGCCACGGGGAAAAAGGCATATGAGGATACGGCGCGTCAGATTTTCACATACGTCATGAGGGACATGACCTCGCCCGAAGGGGGATTCTATTCGGCCGAGGACGCCGACAGCGAAGGCGAAGAGGGCAAGTTCTACGTCTGGACCGAAGATGAAATTATCGGCATCCTGGGAAAGGACGAGGCAGGGCTGATTATAAAAGCGTATAACGTCGAGGAGTCAGGGAACTTCAGCGAAGAAGCTTCGGGTGAGAAGACGGGTTCGAATATACTATATCTCAAAACGCCGCTTCCGGAACTCGCCCGGTCTTTCGGCATGAGCGCGGATGAGTTCGAGGGCAGAATCGATAAGTCGAGAAAGAAGCTTTTCGACGTCAGAGAGAAGAGGGTGCACCCACATAAAGACGATAAGATTCTGACCGACTGGAACGGGCTGATGATAGCCGCTCTCTCAAAGGGCGCGAGCGCATTCAGCGATCCGCTCTATAGTGATGCCGCTAAACGCGCGGCAGACTTCCTGCTCGGTAAAATGACTGACAGCAAGGGACGCCTGCTCCACCGCTGGAGGGACGGGGATGCGGGGATAGGCGGGAGCATCGACGACTATTCGTTTTTTATATGGGGCCTGCTCGAACTATACGAGAGCACCTTCGATATAAAGTATTTAAAGGCGGCCCTCGGCCTGCAAACCGAAATGACCGGACTATTCTGGGACGTTAAAAACGGCGGGTTTTATTTCACATCGCACGATGCGGAAGAGCTTATAACGAGGCATAAGGAGATATATGACGGCGCAATCCCCTCCGGCAACTCGGTTGCGATGCTCAATCTCCTCAGGATCGGGAGGATAACGGGCGACGCCGCTTATGACGAGATGGCGGCAAAGCTCGCGAAAGCGTTTTCCGAGACCGTGGAGCAGGCCCCGGTGGCTTATACACAGCTCCTTTCGAGCCTCGACTTCGCGATAGGGCCTTCCTACGAAGTGGTGGTGGTGGGAGACCCCGCATCGCCGGATACGAAAGAAATGCTGTCGGCGATCAGAAAAAGATACAGTCCCAATAAAGTGCTGCTATTTAAAGGAACCGGCGACGTCCCGGGCGTCACGGCCATCGCCGAATTCACGAAAGGGCAAGCATCGATCGACGGAAAAGCCACGGCTTACGTCTGCCTCGATCATGTCTGCAATCTGCCCACCACGGATTTGAACAAAGCACTGGAGCTCCTCGCCAACTAAGCACATCAATGTCGTACGTTAAATATTAGCAGGTGTAAAGTTGTTGATTTTCCTGATTTACTGGTATAAATATTATTCGAAAAACAAACGCGATTTTCAAGCGGCTGGTCATCAAAATTTTATTTTCTTTAGTTAACATCAGGTCGCGGACGCGGGAAAAAATATTTTTGATTCGTGCTTGAACCATCGAAAAGAGTCTGTGTTATAGTATTAGTTGAGTTCATTATAGCGAGGTGAATGCAATGGAGCAGAAAAAAGCCGGAAAGAGAGGCAAGAGAAAAATAAAAGACCTCGTCGATATGCTTGAAGACCCCGAAAATTCAGGCTACATAGGTGGAGACTACGAGGACATGATGGACCTGCTCGAACAGGAATTAGCCGAATCGGAAGAAGAGGAAAATCAGGAAGAAAAGGAATGAGGGCCTGCTCCTCTTTCAAATTCACCCTTTTTCAAATAAACCATAATCACAGAAATCGCGGCGGGCGTCATGCCCGATATCCTGCTCGCCTGTCCTAAAGACCCCGGACGAACATTCGACAGTTTTTGCACGATCTCTTTCGACAACCCCGGGATGCCATGGTAAGAAAAGTCCCCGGGTATCGGCATGTTTTCGAGCTTCTTGAATTTGTTGATCTGCTCGACCTGCATCCTGATATATCCCTCATATTTGACTTCCATTTCAATCTGAGTGACGTAATCCTCGCCCGGAGGAGCCTTGTATCCGCCGCCGCCGATCAAGTCGAGCTCTCTGTAGGATATCTCGGGTCTTCTCAAAATTTCCTTGAGCGACTGCGGTTTTTTGAGGGGAGAGGAGCCCAGTCCCGCCAGTATATTATTAACCCCGGGGCTCGGCATGATCTTGATGTTCTCAAGCCTGTGAAGCTCGTCGGATATAGACTTTTTCTTGTTGTAAAACCTTTCGTACATTTTTTCGTTCAGCAGTCCGGTCCTGTAGCCGATTTCACCGAGCCTGATATCGGCGTTGTCCTCTCTCAGGACGAGACGGTATTCAGCCCTCGACGTAAACATCCTGTAAGGCTCGTCCACACCTTTCGTTACAAGATCGTCGATCATTATTCCTATATACGCCTGGGAGCGGTCGAGTATGAGAGGGTCCCGTCCTTTTACGCGCAATGCGGCGTTTATGCCGGCCATGAGCCCCTGGCTCGCCGCTTCCTCGTAACCGGTTGTCCCGTTTATCTGACCCGCAAAGTAGAGGTTATCGACGAGCTTCGTTTCGAGAGTCGGTTTTAACTGCACCGGATCGACGAAGTCGTACTCTACGGCGTAGCCCGGCCTCATGATTTCCACGCGGGAAAGGCCGTCGATAGTCCTTACGAGCTCGTACTGAACCTCCAGAGGAAGGCTCGTCGAGATGCCGTTCGGATATATTTCGTATGTGTGGGTCCCCTCCGGTTCGAGAAATATCTGGTGCCTCTCCTTGTCTCGGAACTTCACGACCTTGTCCTCTATGGAAGGACAGTATCTTGGCCCGATGCCCTTTATCTCGCCTGAGTAGAGCGGCGACTTGTGGAGATTGTTCGTTATTACCCTGTGCGTGTTTTCATTCGTATAAGTGATATAGCAGGGCATCTGCTCTCTACTGATAGAGCTGTTAGAGAAAGAAAAGGGCTTGGGGTTCTCGTCCCCCGGCTGAGGCTCGAGCATTCCCCAGTCGATGGTCCTCCCGTCGAGTCTCGGGGGCGTCCCGGTCTTGAGCCTGCCCACCCTGAACCCGAGGCTTCCGAAAGAATCCGAGATGCCGATCGCCGCCGCCTCACCCGCGCGTCCCGAAGGTATCTTCGTCATGCCTATGTGTATGAGTCCGTTGGGGAACGTCCCAGGCGTGACGACGACCGCATCGGAGAAGAAATGCTCGCCGAGCGTAGTTTTTACGCCGCTCACCATGCCGTTCGAAACGAGAAAGCCTTCGGCCATCCTCTGCTTTATGTCTATATTCCTCTCCGACTCGAGCGCGCTTTTCATATACACCCTGTATGCCTGCCTGTCGGCCTGTATCCTCGTCGCCTGAACGGCGGCCCCTTTTCTGGTGTTTAGTCTCCTCCACTGGATCGCTGCATGGTCGGCCGCTTTCCCCATTTCGCCTCCGAGGGCGTCTATCTCCTTCACAAGGTGTCCTTTGCCGACGCCCCCGATCGATGGGTTGCAAGACATGAGCCCTATGGTGTCGATATTCGCCGTGAGCACGAGCGTTCGGCACCCCATCCTGGAGGAAGCGAGCGCAGCCTCACATCCGGCGTGTCCCGCCCCTATGACGATAACATCGTAATTCGTAGGATGATTGATTCTCATGGCCGTATCTCCCGTTCAAATTCCATAAGAATAGTAAATAGTTAATCATTAAGCGTCAATTTCGGGCCTGCCCTTTGGATTATAACGGCGCTGATGGTAAAATGGTTCCCCATCCCTTCAAGGAGTCACGCCCGGGTGTCGAGGACAATAGAGATATTCGAAAGAGTGGAACGGAAGCTCAAAGAAAAGCCCGACGATTTTACGGAAGTCGGGGCGGTTTACAAATTCGTCATCGAGGGCCCCGAAGGGGGGACATGGATTATCGACCTGAGAAAAGAGACCCTCGGCGTAAGGGAGGCGGATGAAGATGCGGAGTGTACGGTCGAGATACTGGACGATCATTTCGTAGACCTCTTCACCGGGAAGCTGCCCCCGGAGAGTGCCCTCCTCTCGGGAAAGATCAAGCTCTCGGGGAACGTGCTCCTTGCCCTCAGGTTCGCGGAGTTACTGAAGAGGTGAGCTGCGCAGCCCGGGTCAATAACCGTAATCGTGCAGCCTTGCGGCTATATCCATGGAATAGGATTTGAGCTCGGGGTCCTTAAGAAATGCATAGCCCCGTGATTTATTAACCCCGGCAGCCGCTTTCTCAATTTCCCCTTTACTCGTTTCGAGCCCGCAGAATTCGGCCAGCGTCTTCAGCACATCTGAAGGATTATCGAGAAAATATTCGTATTTTACTTCTATCGCCCGCGCCCCCATCCGTGCCACGTGCTCCCGCGCCTCCTTCATGTATTCTTCCCAGAGAATAAACCCATCATCGAGGGAAGCGCCCCTCAAATCGACGAACACGCGCCTGCCGCCTATGAATTTACGGACCAGGTAAAGCAGGTAAAGGGGTTTTAGCAAGAACCCGGCGTGTCTGTCCCTGAGCCTTGCAAGCCCACTTTTCCTCCTTGTCCGCAGACTGCTTATAATGTCGAGCGGGTGGCGGTAAATGTGTATGACCTTCGCCGCGGGGAATATATCGAGCCAGAAAGAGAGCGTGAACGTGTTTCGGGGGTCCTTCCATCCCCAGGGGATATCGAGGCGGGCGGGCGTCCCGTAGCGGAAATATTTGCTCAGTCCGAGAAACGAGAGCGCGCGCGGCGTCTTCATCGAAAATTTTATAAAATCGCCGTACAGGGCCCTCGCCTCATCGTCTCCGAGAAGGTATTTGATCGCACCCGGATTCTCGAGACCGCCGCTGCACTGCGTCAGAAGCCAGTCGTTCAAATCGCGGAAGAATATCGCCTCGTGGTTGTCGGTAACACGGCTCCCGACGAAGAGGCCGAGATCGTCGAGCATGCGTGTAAGCATGCTCGTGCCTGAACGGCTCATTCCGATTATGATTACCGGGGGGCGGGGGGCGCTCATTTCAACCTGAAATTATACTATATGTGACGGAATAACAATGCCCGCGGCCGTAACTATTGCTGTAAAGGATTTGAAGACGGATAGAGCACCGCCTTATCCGTAAAACCACAAGCGATTGCGTACCCGGGATTGAATATGGGGACTAACTAACGGGCGAGGAAGCTTTTCAGAATCTCTCCCATCTCCGACGAGGCCAGCTTCTCGAGAGCCCTTTTCTCTATTTGCCTGATCCTCTCGCGGGTAAGATCGAACCTTCTTCCGATCTCGTCGAGCGTGTACGTGGAGTCCTGGTCGATTCCGAACCTGAGCCTGATAATTTCTTCCTCCCGCGAAGTGAGGATGTTAAGAGCGTCCCTGATCTCACGGGTCAGGGCCGTGTTGGCCATGACCGAATCGGGAGCGGGAGAGTTATCGTCGGATATAAAATCGAGAAGGGTCGTCTTCTCCCCGTCCAGTATCGGCGTATCGAGGCGCGCAGCGTCGTTGGTCGATTCGAGTATCCTCTTTACGCCCTCGACCGATATGCCAGCTACTTCGGCCACTTCGGCGGGCAGCGGCTTCCTTCCGAGCTCCTTATGGAGCATGGAGCTAATCCGGTAGACCTTGCTCGCCTGCTCGAGTACATATACAGGAACCCTTATCGTTCTCGTTTGATCGAGCAGCGCCCTTGAAATAGCCTGGTGTATCCACCAGGATGCGTACGTGGAGAATTTATAACCCTTGGTATGGTCGAACCTTTCTACCGCCCTCATCAAACCGACATTGCCTTCCTGAATGAGGTCGGTGAGCGGGAGTCCGCGTCCCATGTATCTCTTTGATATGCTTACGACGAGCCTGAGGTTGGCCTTTACGAACCTTTCCTTCAATTCGTTTGCGCGCTCGGAATATACTTTTACGAACGCCAGAAGGCTCTCGATCCTCTTCGTAAGCACTTTTTCGGTAATTGCTGTATTTACAACCTTTTTCTTTCCCGTAAAACTCTCTCTTTTCTTTGAGAGTTTCTGGATATGAGAGGTGAGCTCCCTCGATTTGAATTCGCACTTCTTGATTTGAGCGGAGACCTCTATTTCCTCTTTCGCGGTCAAAAGGGATTCTACCGCCATATCCTTGAAGTACACGTAAAGAAGCCTGAACTGCTCATCAGGGGTCCATTCTTCTTCATGGTCATCGGAAGCGGTATTATCCTCGATCTCGAACCCGAAATCGGACTCTTCGCCCTCGATCGATACGTCGTCCCTGAAGCCTAGTGAAGAATAAGATTCCTCATCCTGCTCGTTATAGTTTTCCATAGTTTCCATTTCCGGAGCCACACGTTCCACGTCTCTGAATTTCGCCGGTTTCATTCTCACACCTTTCCAGACCCTTTATAAGAATTTTTAAATAGTATTGCTTTTTTAAAGCTGACATTCCCTAACTATATTAATATACGGCTGTGAAGAATCCTTGTCAAGCTAATTCTTCGCATATGCAAAATTTCGGAATTCACATATATTCGTTAATAATATCAGGCTATAACAATATGCTTACAGATTGAGTATACGCAGAAGCTAACAGAATATCAAGCCAGGTGTGAATACCCCCGGAAATCCCGCGGCTATTCATTTTTCCCCCAGGATTCATTGAAGACGGTCTTGGTACCGAGGGATTCGACATAAGCATCCTTTCCAACACTTCTTTTAAAAGCCGACGATTGACTCCATGCCTGCTCGATACTGCCGTATTTGCCTATTTTGACGAGGTTCCACTTCTCACCCCTAGTATTCTCCACCTGAACGGTATATGCGCTAAACCCTTTGCTTCTATAATTACTAACCACTTTCTCGGCTTGAGCCTTGTCGGCGTATGCCCCTACCTGGAGTGTGTATCCCCTTTTGGACGTTTTCTCGGGTTGGGTCATATCGGTTTTTGCCGTATCCCGAGCTGTGTTCCCGGGCTTGGCAAGCGCCGTATCCTCTACCGTTTTCGTCTCCCCCGAGATCTGCGCGGGGTCGATCGATATAATCCCGGCATCTGTTAACCCTTCTTTATTGTTGATGTTTACGGATAAGACAGGCTCGGCGGCAATCAGCTCATCAGAAATCTTTTTTTCGTCGATCAATAAGGACGCTTCGTCAGTGGATGCGTTTATTCCCCCGGGAGTGATCTCGTCCTTATCGATTATGGGTTCCGTAGTGGTTTCATATTTCGCAGTGGGTTTCTCGGCCGGGCTTTCCTTTTTTACCAGCGGGGCCTCGGTGCCGTCAACATAAAAATCGTCGAGCTTGGTGCCTGCGTATACGCCCACCAGGAATACTATAAGGAATGTCAGGAAGGACCAGAACCCCCCTCCCAGGCTCCGCCTCCTTCTTCCCGAGTTGGCAATCATCAGTTTAGGCTTAAGCTCTCTCATAACTTATACCGCTCAGTCCATGCCGAAGGGGGGATTTGAACCCCCACGAGCTTGCACCCACTGGATCCTGAATCCAGCGCGTCTACCAAGTTCCGCCACTTCGGCGATTTAGAATTTGAACGACCCTTGACCCTTAGTCCGTAATATTATCACAGATAATCATCACACGCCAGTGGTTTTCAGATAAAAACCTCCCGCACTCACCCTTTATTATTACTTTTTTCAGAATATCAAAGACCCGTCGGATTTGTCTCATTTATACGGTATTCATACCGCGGAGCGTAATGAGGTCAGGGGTTCCCCCAGGAGACTATGCTCTCCGGAACGATTTTGATGACGGGGAGGCCCGCCTCCTCGAGTCCCATTTTTCTATATTGCGGGTATTTTCGGGACAGTAGATTAAGGGAATTCCTGTACTCCTCACCGCTCTCAATCACGCTGGCAAGCCCGTAAACCAATACGTAATATAGCCTTTTCCAGTCCTCATAATAGCCGTCGACAACGAGGGATACCCGCGGGTTCGAAAGTATATTTTTAACCCGTCTCAATTCAACGGCCGGGACGCTCTTCGACTTTTTATCGAGCGGGGTGAATATATTATGTCCGTCGTATGCGAAACAGACGGGCACCACATGCGGTCTCCCGGAACCGTCCGCCGTCGCCATCCTGGCAACTCGCTCTGAGAGCAATATCTCCCTTTCCTGGTCGTTCGGTATCGTTATCAAACCGGCGTGTCCCGGCCCGGGGCCTAAACTTGAATTATCGGTTATCTATTTTATAATACCTTGTTTTAATTTCGGGCATTGCGCTCTATCACATTCATGTGAGATCAAATGGACAACGCAAAGATTTTTTGCGGGACTTCCAACGTCCCGCTCGCAAAAGCTGTTTGTAAGTACCTCGACGTCCCCCTCGGCAAGTCCGAGGTCAGGCGTTTCAGCGACGGGGAGGTGTTCGTCGAAATATCGGAAAGCGTACGCGGCTCCCATGTATTCGTTATACAGTCTACATGTCCCCCGACGAACGAGCATATCATGGAGCTGCTGATAATCACGGATGCGCTTAAGAGGGCGTCCGCAAGGGCGATAACCGCGGTCATCCCTTACTACGGTTACGCCAGGCAGGACCGCAAGGTCCAGCCGCGCGCCCCCATTTCCGCCAAGCTCGTCGCGGACCTGATAACGACCGCCGGCATAAGCAGGGTGGTTACGGTAGACCTGCACGCCGGACAGATACAGGGGTTTTTTAACATCCCGGTCGACCATATTTATGCAGCGCCCGTTTTCATCGGTTACATTAAAGAGAAATTTAGCGGTGAGGACATGGTTATCGTTTCCCCGGACGCGGGAGGAATGGAGAGGGCGAGGTCTTATGCGAAAATCCTCGACTCCGGCCTCGCAATGACGGACAAGAGACGCCCCAATCCGAACGAAGCAGAGATTATGAACGTAATAGGGGACGTCGAAGGGAAAGCCGTGCTCCTGGTCGACGACCTCGTGGACACGGCGGGGACCGCTATACAGGCGGGCAAGGCCCTCATCAGGGAAGGGGCTAAAAGCGTGGCGCTCTGCAGCACGCACGGAGTTCTCTCGGGCAGTGCGATAGAAAGGATAAAGAACGCAGACCTTGAGGAAGTTATAATTACAGATACTATAGCCCCGTCAGAGGAAGCTGCCGGGTGTAGTAAAATAAAGGTAATAAGCATATCCAACCTCCTCGGAGAGGCGATAAAAAGAATTGCGACAGGCGAATCGATCAGCAGCCTGTTTAGTTAAACTACAGAAGGAGCTCGAGTAATGGCACAGAATACTTTGGAAGTATCAATCAGGAAGAGACCCGGAAAAAGCGGGGCGAGAGAAGTCAGGAAAGGGGGTAACATACCTGCGGTACTTTACGGAAAAGGGACAGAGCCGACAATGTTAGCGGTGAACCCGGTAGCGCTCAAGCAAGCCCTGTCGACAGAAGCGGGTGAGAACACTCTTCTCGAAATCAGATATAAAGACGATTCGAGTGAAGTGAAGAAGCTGTCGCTGCTGCGCGAAATCCAATACGATTTCCTGACGAGTAAGCCTATACATTTCGATTTTCAGGCCCTCGACATCAATAAAAAGATAACGGTGAACGTCCCGGTAAAGATAGTAGGCAAGGCCAAGGGGATCAAGGAAGGGGGAATACTGGAAGAGATACTGCGCGATATCCCGGTCGAATGCCTGCCGAAGGACATCCCGAATTCGTTCGAAATAGACGTGACCGACCTGGACATAGGGCATTCCATCCACGTGAGTGCGCTCAGAGTTTCAGAGGACTTTCACATATTAAAAGACGACGATGAGACAATCGTGACGATATTGGCGCCGAAGCTGGAAGTAGAGGCCCCGGCAGCCGTAGTGGAAGGAGCTCCGGAAAAAGCTGCCGAAGGCGAGGAGAAGGCACAGGGCGGCGAAGTGAAGTAACGTGACATGATATTGGTGGCCGGCCTCGGAAATCCCGGAAGCGAATACGCTTCCACCAAGCATAACCTCGGCTTTCTGACCGTGGACGAAATAGGGAAAAGGGCCGGAATCGATTTAAAAAAGAAAAAATTCAGCGGCGTATACGGGGAAGGGACTTTTAACAACGACAAACTGATTCTGCTGAAACCGGAAACTTATATGAACCGGAGCGGAGAATCGGTTTCATCCGCAGCCAGCTTCTATCACATCCCGGCAGAAAATATTATCATCATACACGACGAGCTCGACCTCCCGACAGGCACCGTAAGGATTAAGGCGGGAGGGGGCAGCGCCGGACACAAAGGATTAAAGTCGGTAATGGGAGAGCTGGGGAGCGGAGATTTCATTCGGGTCAGGATAGGCATCGGTAAACCCAGAGAGAAAAAAGGCACAGTCTCTCACGTCCTGACCAAATTCAACAAAGAAGAAAGCGAACTCGTACGCGAATCTTTACTAAGAGCGGCTGACGCGGTTTTGGAAATCATTCGGCACGGACTCCAAAAAGCGATGAACAAATACAACGTCAGGCCCGAGAGTGAAGAGAGCGCCGGTCAACCGAACCAGGAATAGTCGAAAGGAGACACGATAAAATGGGAGAATTCATAGCAGCCGTCTTAGGGATAGCAGTGGGAGTGGTAGTATTGATATATGCCTTTTTGGTGTACAGGGAGATAAAGTCCCTTCCCGAAGGTAACGACAAGATGAAGGAGATCGCTCAGGCGATTTCCGAAGGTGCGATGGTATTTTTAAGCCGTGAATACCGGATTATCGGCATATTCGTAATTATCGTTTTCGCGCTCCTCGCGATATTTATCAACCTGAACACCGCGATCGCATACGTCGGAGGGGCGGTCTGCTCACTGACAGCCGGGTTTTTCGGAATGAAGGCGGCGACGAAAGCCAACGTTAGAACGGCCCACGCGGCTGCGACCGAAGGACAGGGGAAAGCCCTGTCGGTCGCGTTCAAGGGAGGGAACGTTATGGGGCTTTCTGTCGCGGGCATAGGACTACTCGGCCTTTCGATAGCTTTCACGCTGGGTATCGGGCTCCCCTCGAACCCGGAAGACGCTCAGGGTCTAGTACTTTTTGCGGAGAAATTCGGATCGATTATAGGCGGCTTCGCGATGGGCGCAAGCTCCGTCGCCCTCTTCGCCAGGATAGGGGGAGGTATATTTACCAAAGGAGCCGATGTAGGCGCAGACCTGGTCGGTAAAATCGAAACCGGCATCCCGGAAGACGACCCGAGGAACCCCGCCACAATCGCCGACAACGTAGGAGACAACGTGGGGGACGTAGCGGGCATGGGAGCAGACTTGTTCGAATCCTACGTCGGCGCCGTCGTCGCGACCATAGTAATCGCGGCGAGCAGCGGAAAAAACGAAATCGCCCTGATGGCTCTGCCGATCATTCTCATCGCAATAGGGAGCTTCTCGTCGATAATAGGGGCCAAAAGCGTCGAATGGATGAAGGACCTCGAACCCCAGCTGATCCTGAGGAGGGCGACTTTCTACACGGGGGGTATTTATCTTGCGGCCTCGTTAATCGTCCTGCTTATAGTAGGCCTGGTCGACGGCATAAACAACATACTATGGATCTGGCTCGCATGTGTGCTCGGTCTCCTGGCCGGTATCGCCATCGGATTGCTTACAGAATACTACACGTCGGGAGCCCCGGTCATAAAGATCGCCGAAGCCTCCCAGACGGGCGTCGCGACAAATATTATACAAGGATTGTCGGTCGGCATGATTAGCACTGTTCTTCCCGTGATCGCAATTGCGGTCGCTATAGGGCTTTCGTATTCGTTCGCGGGACTCTACGGCATCGGCATAGCCTCGGTAAGCATGCTTGCCACGATCGGGATCACCATGTCCGTAGACGCTTACGGCCCCGTAGCAGACAACGCCGGCGGTATAACGGAGATGTCGGGGCTCGGCCACGAGGTAAGAAAAATTACGGACAAGCTCGATTCGCTCGGGAACACGACGGCCGCTATCGGAAAAGGTTTCGCGATAGGATCGGCCGCTCTCGCCGCTCTCGCGCTTTTCGCGGCATTCACGAAAGCAGTCGGACTCGAGTCGATAGACCTGACAAGGAGCCACGTGGTCACGGGACTGATGCTCGGCGGCGCTGTGCCCTTCCTGCTCGCGGCGCTTACGATGGGAGCGGTCGGGAGGACGGCTCAAAAGATGGTCGAAGAGGTGAGGAGGCAGTTCCGTGATATATCGGGCCTTCTGGAGGGGCAGTCAAAGGCTGATTACGCCACATGCGTGGGGATCAGCACCGATGCCGCGCTAAAGGAGATGATCGTTCCGGGAGTAATCGCCATACTCGCACCGATAGTCATAGGACTCATACTAGGGGCGGAGGGGCTCGGAGGTTTCCTCGCCGGGTCCATAGTCACGGGAGTAGTCCTCGCGCTGATGATGGCCAATTCGGGAGGCGCCTGGGACAACGCCAAGAAATATATCGAGGAAGGCAACCTGGGAGGGAAGGGATCCGATGCCCACAAGGCCGCGGTAGTGGGAGATACGGTGGGCGATCCTTTCAAGGACACATCGGGGCCTGCGATGAATATCCTTATCAAGCTAATGTCGATAGTTTCAGTCGTAATAGCACCGCTGCTTATTTAATGGGGGAGCGGGACTGTGCTGTATAAATTTATGAATGATATCAAATAGTTCACGAGATAATTCACAAATCGAATATTACAGGTAGAATATACAGTTTCAAAAATACACTGTCGTCCGGGGACAGAGCAATCGTCCCGGGGCCGCATAGACCGAGACAGGAGGTTAATCATATATGGCAATCAAGCCAAAGTATTACGAGACCCTTTATGTCGTTAGACCCGATATAAAGGAAGAGGAGCTTTCAAAAATACAGCAGAAGCTGAACGAGGCGCTTTCGGCCCACGAAGCAGTGATCATCAAGTCCGACAAGTGGGCGCAGAGGGAGCTCGCATACGAGATAAAAGATTACTCTAGGGGCCTGTATTACATAATTATTTTCACGGCGAAGCTGGTACCGAGAGCAAAAGTCAAAGCGAGCCTGCCGAAGCTGGTACCGAGAGCAAAAGTCAAAGCGAGCCTGCCGAAGCTGGTGCCGAGAGCAAAAGCCAAAACGAGCCTGCCGAAGCCGCTGCCGAGACAGAAGGAGAGAGCTGATGGAATCACCGCGAGATAAAAAATATTTTGCTAAAAAGAAGGTATGCAGATTCTGCACCGAGTCGATTGAGATGGATTATAAAAACGTCGACATGCTGTCGAGGTATATATCGGACAGGAAGAAGATCGTCCCCAGAAGGAATTCGGGCCTGTGCGCAGGATGCCAGAGAGAGCTTGCGGCCGCGATAAAAAGAGCGCGCTTCATGGCCTTGCTGCCTTACACAGTCCTCCATTAATAGTCTCGGGGGACACAGTTTACATATTCGATACCGCCGGTCTCCGGCGGGAAGTTTCGGAGGTTCACACAACTATGAAAGTGATTTTTATTTCCGATGTTGAGTCCATGGGCAGACAGGGAGAGATCAAGGACGTCAAGGACGGCCTTGCCAGGAACTTCCTTCTGCCGAGAAAGCTCGCTATAACGGCAACCCCGGGGAATATCAAAATCTGGGAGCAAAAAAGCGGGGCCATAAGGAAAAAGGAAGACAAGGTCAAAGGGGAAGCGGAGAAATTCGCGTCCAAGCTGGACGGAGTTGCGATTAAGATTCCGGTCAAAGTCGGCGAAGAAGAAAAAATATTCGGTTCGGTGACTTCCCAGAGCATTTCGGACGCGCTCGGAGAGCTCGGGTACGAGGTTTCGAGGAAGCAAATTGACCTGGCAGGCCCGATAAAAACACTCGGAACGCACGATGTGTCCGTAAAGCTCCACCACGACGTAACCGCGGTCATCAAAGTGGAAGTCGTCGAAGAAGGTCAGTAGAGCGGGGCTTAAATCCGGTACCGCGGCCATGGTGCGGCATTACAACGTGCATAGCCGACGACACGTCGAGATGTGTTCGGGCTAAACGTATCAATCCGGCCCAAGCTCACTGCTGCTTTAAGATGTCCTGGTAAGTTATTTTCTCGTAACCGGCGGGGGGCTGAAATTCGCTCGTGGGTATATCCTGCTTCTTCACAGTAACGATCTCCTCAACGAAGACCTTATCGCCGTCCGGTGAATGGTAAACGGTTTTCATGGGATAACCGTCTTCATAGATTTCCTGAAATATCTTATACTCGTTATCCGATATCGAGGCGGAGCCGCCGACATTCTGACTTATCCTTTTTACCTCATTCATGAGCTTCGACATTTTTTTCATATCGAGCTCTTCGCCAAACC
>JAHKKQ010000124.1 GCA_020027805.1 Candidatus Dadabacteria bacterium | reverse complement strand
TTCGCCTTTCGGCTTCCCCGCTATTTAGTTTTTTTCACGTTGTTTTATAATCTCCTATCTTAATTTACCCGGAAGGGATTTATAATTGATAATATCCGGAATCCCAGTTAAGAAGAGAGGATGACAATATGGAAAATTCTTCCGAAAACAAGCCCCGTTTCAGTGACCCGAAAAATGTAGCTATCGCGCTCCTTGTAGTAATAGTCCTCGTAATGGGACTCCTTCTGGCCAAGAACAATCTCCCCCTGACAGGAGCGGAAAAGGTTTTGACCAGGGTAAGCGGCGGCGTTTCGGTCGTGGAAGTCAAATTCGATACCCAGGACAACACCTTTGTCGACATCATATTCAATAAACCCGTCGGAAAGAGCGAGGAGGGCGAGATACTGGGACGGGATCCCGCCGTCATCAATCCCCCCGTTAACGGCTCCTGGACCTGGAAAACGCCCAACGTTCTGAGCTTTCAGGCGTCTTACAGGTTCAACATGGCCACCGATTACACGATCACTCTCAAGCCCGAGAATTTTCTCAAGCCCGGCGAGTCCCTCGGGGGAAAGACCGAATTTGAGATACGCACGGACAAGTTCAGGATCGAGCAGGCTACGGTCGAGGAAGAGCCCGTGCCCGACAAGAAGAATACGGTGACACTCGCCGGCACGCTCGATTTCAATTACACGGTCGATCCATCTGTCGTCGCCCGGAAAATCAGCCTGATCGAGCTCCCGGCCGAGAAGGACGGAGAGGAAAAGCTGATTCCCATTAAGCTCATCACCGACTACTGGAATACGACTATCAAGTGGAGTAGCGGCCCTATAGAGAAGATGGCTCTGGAACGGGAGCTCAAGCTGGTAATCGTGGGCGACCTCGCGCCGGCCGAAGGCAACGTGGCGCTCGGGGACGATTATGTCGAGAAGATAATGCTGGGATCGAAAGACAAGCTCGCGGTGAGGAGTGTCGAGCCCAAGTCCGAATACCCCAGGTCTTCCCTTGAACTGGGTTTTTCTTCTTCGGTCAGCCCGGATATAGCCGCGGATTACATATCGGTCGACCCGAAGGTGAACTACGCTGTAAAAAGGGTCCAGAACGACCTTATACTGACCGGGGATTTCGTGCCCGGAAGCAAATACCAGCTCACGATAGCGAAAGGGCTTCCCGCCCTCGACGACGCCGTACTGAGGGAGGATTATAAGAAAGAGATCCAGTTCTCGGACCTGGCTCCGAAGCTCGAGTTCGAGAGCCCGGGGATGTTCCTCGACTCGAAGGGCACGCAGGCCGTGGTGTTGAAGTCGGTAAACACGGAAAGCGTCGAGCTGACCGTAGACCGCGTATATCTCAACAACATCTTTTTTCTCTTCCAGTCCTACGGATACTCGGTCTGGAGGGACGAATTTTACCAGGGCACCGTCGGGGATTTCATGGGCGGCCGCGTTTCCGAAGAGCTCGATTATAAAATAGCCAACAAGAAAAACCAGGAAGTCTCCACAGTCCTCGATCTCCGGAAATACATACCGCAGGACGAGCCCGGCCTCTATCAGGTCGGCGTTCTGCCCTCGGGGGAGTATCAGGGGGTGCAGAAGTGGGTGCTTATCACGGACATAGGTATCGTGGCCAAGAAGGGAAAGGACGATTTCCTTGTCTGGACCTCGTCGTTTTCTAATCTCGCGCCCGTTGCGGGGGCGGATGTGAGGGTCATCAGCAGCCAGAACCAGCTCATCGCGAGGGGGGCGACGGACGGGAAGGGTATCTTCAGAGCGGCGGGGCTCACACAGAAATTCATCGACAACAAACCCTATATGGTGACCGTCCAGAAGGGCGCCGATTTCAGCTTTCTAATTCTGGATAACATGGGGATAGACACGTCGGGACTCGATGTCGGGGGAGCAGTGCCTTCGGCGCTGGGCTATACCGCCTACGTTTACGGCGAGAGGGACATATACCGTCCCGGCGAGACCGTAGAGGGTGTCGCTATAGTGAGAGACTCCAACCTCAATACGCCATCCCCGATGCCGATAGTGCTCAAGCAGAAAGACGCAAGGGGGCGGGACGTCAAGACGATAAAGGAAACCTTAAATGAAGCAGGGCTCGTATCGTTTTCGATCCCGATACCGGAATTCGCCCCTACGGGGAACAACACGATCGAAGTGCTCGTCGGCGACGAGCTTATAGGGCAGTACCTCTTTCAGGTGGAAGAGTTCATCCCCGACCGCATAAAGGTTAAGGTCGAGACAGAAGAGGACAACATCCCTCTCGGAAAAGAGCTTGAGTACGACGTAAGGAGCTCCTATCTCTTCGGTCCCCCCGCTTCGGGGCTCTCCGTCCAGACGCTCGTAGACCTTGTGGAGAACCCGTTCCTTCCGGAAGGTTATGACGGGTATGTCTTCACCAACCCAGACAGGAAATACGATTCCAAGGAGATCTACCGCTCGGAAGGTTATCTCGACGCCGAGGGTGTAAAAAAATTCAAGGTCAAGATACCCGAAGGGCTGAGGCCCGCCTCGTCCCTTCAGGCGCAGATATCGGCGCGCGTCCAGGAAACCGGAGGCCGCGGGGTGAACTCGCTCAGGCGGGTCAACGTAGATCCGTATCCCTATTATATCGGGCTCAAGCGTAAGACCCCGGATGAATATGCCGAGCCCGGCAAAGAGATAGAGTTCGAATACATCGCCCTCGCTCCGAAAGGCGAAGGCACGGAAGAGGTAAAAACGGGGGGATTGAAGGCCGAGTTTTTTAAGGACGTATGGAACACGGTATTGAGGAGGACCTCTACCGGGAATTACAATTACGAATCGAAGCGCGATTCGGTGCTCCTCAATTCGATGACCGTCGACAGCGGGGCGTCCAAAGGCAGCTTCGTTTTTACCGCGCCTGAATTCGGGAGCTACAGGGTGGTCCTGACCGACCCGAAGGGAGGCGCCTCCACACAGGTCCAGTTCTACGCGAGCGGATGGGGGTTTTCGCCCTGGGCGGTCGAGAATCCTGCGCGCATAGACCTCGGACTCGAAAAGACCGAGTACATGCCCGGCGAGACGGCCAAACTTCAGGTGCGAGCGCCGTTCTCGGGGAAACTGCTCATTACCGTCGAGCGGGAAGGGGTGTACTACACCGAAACACATACACTCGACGGCAACACAGCGACCATAGAAGTCCCGGTCAGCGAGAAGTACAGGCCTAACGCCTACGTCACGGCTACGCTGGTCAGGGGGGTAAAGGAGTTGGAGCCGGGCTCGGCAGGGAGGGCGTTCGGGGCAATTCCCATAAATGTGGACCGCACCGCGAACAAGATAGACGTCGAAATTACGGCGCCCGAGGAAATCAGGCCCCTCACTCCCCTGGAGATCGGGGTTGAGACGCTGCCGGGCGCGACCGTCACGATTGCGGCGGTGGACGAAGGAATACTACAGCTCATAGACCAGAAGACCGCCGATCCCTTTACCTACTTTTACAGGAAGCTCGCGCTCGAAGTGGCCGCATACGATACGTTCTCGCTCCTCCTGCCGGACGTGTCTCTCGGGTTATCGCCTCCCGGCGGCGGATTCGGAGCGAGGAAAGAGATGCAGTTCCTGAGCACGCAGGGCATAAGGAGGGTCGAGCCGGTCGCCTTCTGGTCGGGGGTTCTGAAAACGGACGCGGAAGGGAAGGCCGTGTTCAAATTCGACATGCCCCAGTTTCAAGGGGCGGTACGCATTATGGCTGTATCCGTTAGGGGCGAGGAGTTCGGTTCGTCTGAGAACTTCACCCGCGTGAAATCTCCTATCGTCCTGCTCCCTACAGCGCCGAGGTTCTTTTCCCTGAATGAAAGCGTAGTCATACCGGTCTCTGTCAGGAACGACACGAAGAAGGACGGCGTGATTACGGTAAATACTGTGATAACGGGGCCGGGTTCCATCACTCAGATGAAAAGCGGTACAGACGCTAAGGAAAAAGCCGACAATGCAAAAGAAGCGAAGATAGAGGCCGAGATACCGAACGGCGGAGAGAAAACGGTTTACTTCGTCGTCGATACGGCGGACGAGACGGGCGCGATCAGTCTCAATATCACCGCGTCGGGTAACGGCGAATCCACCAGCTCCGACACCGATATCCCCGTACTCCCCGACCTCCCTCTGAGCAGGGCGGAGAATATCGGCAGCATAAAAAATGCCGACACGGAGCTCGCAATCGACAATGCGGAATCTTACCGCACCGGGACTATTAACAGGGAGCTTTATGTAAGCAAGCTCCCGCTCATACAGTTCTCCGGGAAACTCGAATACCTGCTTCAGTATCCGTACGGGTGTCTCGAACAGGTCACTTCCCGTGTATTCCCACTCGTATACCTTTCCGACATAGCGAAGGAGATCGACCCCGATGTGTTCAAGAAAGCCGACCCCGCGGCCATGGTGCAGGAAGGGATAAGGCAGATAGGCACGATGCAGGTGGCGGGGGGAGGGTTCTCTCTATGGCCGGGCGGGGTCGAGCCCGAGCCGTGGGTGAGCATATATGCCGCGCATTTCCTCGTAGAAGCCCGTAAGGCGGGATATTTCGTCGTCGACTCCCTCTATTCGGGCATGATCGAATATTTGAAGAACATCGCCAAGGCGAAGCCCGATTACAGCACGGGGGAGCTCGAGAGGGCGGTGTATGCGCTCTATGTGCTCAGCCGTGACGGCAAGCCAGATATGAGCACTATGGATTTCATCGGGGACCGTCACTTGGGCGAGCTCACAGTCGAATCGAAGGCGCTCCTCGGCGGCGCATACGCCGCCGCAGGGAACGCGGCCGCTCTGGAAGGGCTGCTCAAGGGCCTGAACGACGTGGAAGAGGTCGCGAGGCAGACAGGCGGGAATTTCAATTCCACAATCAGGAGCCGCGCCATACTGCTTCTCGCGATACTCGACGTCGACCCTGAAGACCCGAGGGTCCCCGTTCTCGTCGAACGGCTGTCGAGGGACGCCCAGCTGAACGCGTGGTGGACGACTCAGGAGAGCTCTTTCGCGCTCCTCGCCATAGGCCAGTTCGTAAAGAGACAGAGCGAGACCCCGCCATACACGGGCAAGGTATACGTGGGCGACGAGGAGAAAGCGACGTTCAGCAGCGAAGCGACCCTGAGTCTCACAGACATTACGGGTGACAAACCCGTCAGGATAAAAATGGATGCCGGGTTCAAGGAAGGGAGCGCGTTCTATACCTTAGTTACGAGCGGTTTCCCGACGAGAAAAGGGTTTAAGCCCGTACAGGACGGGCTCCTCGTGGAGAGGGAATTTCTCACTAGGGACGGCGCTCCGCTCGACCCGAATAATATCGAGCAGGGCGACCTGGTAGTGGTCAGGACTAAGTTACAGAGCGCGTCCGGAAGTCTTCAGAACGTGGTGATAGAGAACCTCCTGCCTTCGGGGTTCGAGGTGGAAAACCCGAGGCTCAAAACGACGGAGACACTTTCATGGGCGACCGGGGACAGCGTCGAGCCCGCGTACCTCGACATAAGGGACGACCGCATATTGATATTCACGGACCTGCCCGACGCCAAGTGGTACAACTACTACGCGCTCCTTCGTGTCGTCAATCCCGGCACGTTCACGGTCCCGCCCGTTCAGGCGGAGGCGATGTATTCGCCCAATATCAGGTATACGGGAACACTAGAGAACCCGTTCGTCGTTAAGATGAGACAGTAGCATTGCGTGTAGCGTGCACGCGGGATTACCGTACGGAGATAAAAAGAGATGCCTAGAGATGCCGGGCGCTTTAAAAAAATTGCGGTGATATTTTTTCTGTCGTCGTCCGCATTCGTTCTCTCGGCGCTGCTCATTTTTTTCGCGCTCGATTTCTTATTGCCTTTTCCGGTGGAAACTTTAAGAAGGGAGCCGACTGCAGTCATCACCGACAAGGACGGCAGGCCTCTCAGGTTCTTTCTGCCTCAGGACAAGCGCTGGCGCTTCCCCGTAAAGCTCGCGGACGTTTCCCCGAGGCTCGCCGAAGCCGTGGTTGTCTCCGAAGACAGGTGGTTCCACAGTCATCCGGGTGTGAATCCTTTTGCCCTTATGAGGGCTTTTTACACCAATATAAAAGAAGGGAGGGTCGTCTCAGGCGCTTCTACGATACCGATGCAGATTGCCCGCATGTCCGACCCCAAGCCTAGGACTATTTTTTCCAAAGCGGAAGAGGCGTTCCGCGCCCTTCAATTAAAACGCATATTCAATGACGACGAGCTCCTCGAAATCTATCTGAACCTAGCCCCGTACGGCGGTAATATAGAAGGTGTGGGCGCAGCGGCTTATTTCTACTTCGGGAAAAGCCCGCGCGCGCTCACGCCTGGCGAGATAGCATTGCTCACTGCGCTCCCGCGCTCTCCCGCGGCCTACGACCCGATCCGGAACCCGAAAGACTCGGAACGTGAAAGGAATAAAGTCCTGGGTC
>JAHKKQ010000241.1 GCA_020027805.1 Candidatus Dadabacteria bacterium | reverse complement strand
TCGTATATCCGCAGTATGTTGTTTTAGGCGAATAGGCGCCGGACACTAAATATTAAATTGTACTTGCTTCCCCGCGGCGGTCCAGTCCGCCGCGGGGAGCCTTCACGTGAATTAAATCCTCTCAGAGAGAAATATCATCCCCCTCCCGCCGGATATGCTATATATCTCGATATCCTCCACGTCCCGTCGGGCTGCCGCCTGAATATATCCATACCCCGGTCTTTCGTCCTCTCGACCACCTTGCCGTCGCCGTCGGTTACGGTCAGGTCCCATATCAGCCTTACGACGCCCGTATCCCCCGATACGATGATCTCGGTTATGCCGAGGTCGTAATGGAAATTCAGATCCGGGTTCGTCAGGGAGGATTTCAGTTGTTTGCATATCGATTCGTAGCTTATTTGCGGAAAATCCCCGTAATTCGCGATGAGGTCCGGGGTAAACAGATCGCATATACCGTCGGCGTCCTTGCCGTTAAAATCGTCCATCCACTTCCTTAACGCGGCCTCGATCTCGTTTTCGGCTCCATCGGCCCGCACGCTGCCGACGTTAAAAACCGTTCCGAAAACCAGAGCCAGTACAAAAACTGTATTAAGAAAATATAGCCTAGCCCTCATTTCACATTAACCTCCGTTCGTATCCGGCCTGATGCTTCGATTAATTATTACATAAAAAGATGCGTATAACCTCGGACACGATTATCCGCCTCAGGAGCAGGCTATCCGGCACGGCCCGGTCCGTAATCCGCAAACCCGATTGATTTGCATATGCCTTTCGTGTATTGTATTAATAGTTTCATAAAGTGAACGGGAGGTTAGAGAATCTCCCCGATATATAAAGTGATCTCTTACATAAAATAGTAAGTAGACCATTCTGAATTTATTCCATTCCTGATTAAACCAGAACGGACCCTACTCGTGAGCTTTAATCAGGAGCCCGATGCGGAAACTCAAGATCGGTATAATCGACTTTATCACGAAATCCCCCAACCACTCGATCTGGGCGCGCGTAATGCACGCCAACTTCATGGGCATAATGCCCCAGGTTATCGCCAAGTGGAGCGAGGACGCAGGGCATGATGTGCAATATTTCATTTTTACTGGGCTCGAAGACCTGGCCAAGGACGCGCCCAGAGACGTGGACATGGTCTTTATCAACGCGTTCACCCAATCCGCCATTCAGGCCTACGCGCTCAGTGCCAAATACAGGAGCGAAGGAGTCGTCACGGCCCTTGGCGGCCCGCACGCCCGGTGCTATCCGGAAGACGCCGTCAAGTATTTCGACTACGTGATGGGGATCACGGACGAGGAGCTCTGCCGGGACGTGCTCGAGGACTGCAGGCCGCACAGGCCGGTCGGTGTGAGCTTGTCCGCCAAGAGCTCGCCTAAATACCTCCCGGGCGTGAGGGAGCGCTGGAAATTCATCTCGAAGGCGCACGAGAAAACCACCTTCCTCATCAAGGTCGTTCCCATGATAGGCAGCCTCGGCTGCCCTTACACCTGCAGCTTCTGCATAGACGCGAACGAGCCGTATCAGCCGCTCGACTTTGAGCTGATGAAAGACGACCTCAGATTCGTCCTTACGAAGATAAAACGGCCGGTCGTCAGCTGGTACGACCCCAACTTCGGAGTCCGTTTCGAAGATTACATGAACGTTATCGAGGAAGCGGTCCCGATAAACAGCATCGACTTCATAGCGGAGAGCAGCCTGTCGCTACTTTCCGAGCCCCACCTGAAACGCCTGAGGCAAAACGGCTTCCAGGCTGTGCTCCCTGGCATCGAATCCTGGTTCGACATGGGCAACAAATCGAAGACCGGGGCCAAACAGGGTATGGACAAGGTAAAAGTCGTCTCGGAACACATTAATCAGATACTGAGCTATATTCCGTACGTGCAGACAAACTTCCCTCGAATACCAGAGCGAGGAAAGGGTTCTCGCGTTCCCGTTCCATTTCCTTAACAACAGCCACGCCTCGAACGTGAAGCCGAAGAACTATTCCTGGCCCGAATTCTACGACCTCCTCATCGGACTCGCGGAATACTCGTACTCGTGGCGCTCGATATATAACCGCTTCACGAATACGAGGACTCGTATCCCGAGGTGGATGAACCTCATGCGCGCTGTTTCCACGGAGGGATTCGGGAGGCTCCGGTACTACCGCAAGATAAGGAAGTTACTAGATGAAGATGTGAAATTCAGGGCGTTTTTCGAGGGCGAGACGAATGAGATACCGCAGTTCTATTTAGACATGATTAGAAAAGACCTCGGCCCCCTCTGGGAGTACCTGCCCGAAGGCGCTATATACCACGACCCTTACGCCTACCTCAAGACCGAGATGGCAAAGAGGGAAAAGAAAGCCCAAACCGCGTGAAGTCAAACTCCTCGGCGCATTCGATTAAATCAAAAAGCCTATCTGTTTTATGTCATTGCGAGGAACGGTTCTGAGCAAGAGTAAAAACCGGTCGCCGTCGTCTGATTGCAATTATTAAAGTCATCTATACAGCACGCCGTATTATTCCTGCGAACGCGGCAATCTCGCCTTTTTCATTTAATCCCCTCCTTTGAAAGGAGTGCCAGGGTGGATTTAGTATTTGTCATTCCCGAACCTTGTCCCGGACTCCGATCCGGGATCGTTTCAGAATCCGCTCATTTCAAATAAACCCGTACATCCTGAGCCTGTCGAAGGATACACAACGTGTGCTCATATACGATTCTATCCAACCCATTCGCTACGGCCAATCACTGAGCCATAAACCGTTCGTCCTGAGCTTGTCGAAGGGCGTATATTTTTCCCTCTCCCCAATCATGCGGGAGAGGGCTAGGGTGAGGGGGATACCTTCATATTAAAGTTTGTCTTCCTGAACAACGATTTCGAGTGAGCTTCATCCCCTTCTTCATCTCATCCCCCAGCACCCCCTTCATCATCTACTGCGGCCACCTCGACCGAGAAGCCATTCCGGATAAGACATCGAGTTCCCCGCGCCGAGATCGACCCCCTCCAACGCGTCGAGGAAGGCTTCGACGGTCCGGGTAAACGCATCGTGCATCGCCGAATCGTCCGGGTATGCCTCAAAAGCCAGGGTGCAATAGGATTTCCCGTCGATCTCGTGGTCCGTGAGTTCGAAATTAATCCCCCGGTCGATAAAAGCCTTCGGATCGACCTCCTCTGCGCTTCCGTTGTAGGTGTCGAGCCTCATCTTGCGGAGCGCGCGGGTCTTCCGGACGCTTACTGTAAGCAATCCCTCGTTATCCCCGTCAGTGAACAGCCTATGGTAGGACTCGGGCAATTTTGCATAGGACCACCTGATCCAGCGCTCGACCTGTCCCTGAAACCGTCCGCAAAACTCATGTACGCCGAGCGAAGCCGCGCGTCCCTTGATCTGAAAGTTCCCTTCGCGCCACTTGATGCCCATATCATCGGCCCCCGGCACGAGCAAATACACGTCGGGCTGGCCGTCGAGTCTCCCCATCCACACCGGAGGGCCGAAGTCGCCCTTCCTCCGAACCGGCGTCTTCGATTCGAACCAGATTCGCAGCGCAGGATGCAGATCGACCGCCCCTTCGAAAAACCAGCGCACCTCGTGACTGGCGAACGGTACATTCTTCGTATCCATTGCCGGATTTACCTCG
>JAHKKQ010000018.1 GCA_020027805.1 Candidatus Dadabacteria bacterium | reverse complement strand
ATTTTATAGATACAAATATTTTCGTTTATTCTTTTAACTTAAATGAACATGACAAGCGGCGTATTTCGCTTGAATTAATATCAAATGCGCTTAGTAATCACTCCGGCTGTATAAGTTATCAAGTAGTACAGGAATTTCTCAACGTCGCAACACGCAAATTCGTTAATACCCTTTCAACTCCTGACTGTCGAGTTTATCTGAACGCGGTTCTGGAACCGCTTTGTCAGGTTTATGCGAGTGGAGGGCTCTATCATCAGGCTTTAGAAATTGCAGAGCGCTGGCGTTATTCGTTTTATGATTCGTTAATTATCAGTGGAGCAATAGGTGCGGAATGTACTTTGCTTTATTCCGAGGACTTACAACACGAGCAGAAAATTCAGGATTTGACTATTATAAATCCTTTTCTTTAATCTGATGAACTGTCAGCTCAGTGATTGTTTTCCATCTTCAGCACCTGCTTCTCCGCATGGTAAGAGCTTCTGACGAGGGGGCCTGATTCGACGTGCGGTATGCCGATGATGCTCTCGCCGTAGGTTTTAAGGGATTCGAACTCCATCGGGTGGTAGAATTTCGATACGGGCAGGTGCTCGTTCGTGGGCTGGAGGTACTGGCCTATTGTCACTATATCGCACCCGGCTTTCTTCAAGTCCCCGAGCGTTTCTATCACTTCGTCCATCTCTTCGCCGAGCCCGACCATGATGCCCGATTTGGTAAGCATGCCTTCATGCCCGAGCTCCTTCCCCTCCGCGAGGACCTTGAGCGACCAGTCGTAGTTCGCCTGGGGCCTTACGGACCTTCTCCCCCCTGCGGGAGTGATCTGCGGGTAACGGTATAGTCTCGGCACGGTTTCGATGTTGTGATTCAGCACGTCGGGTCTCGCGCCTAAAATCTCACCGAGCGCATTCGAGTCCCCCTTGAAATCGGGAATGAGCACCTCTATCTTCACGGAAGGGTTCTCTTCCCTCACTCTCCTTATGGTCTCGGCGAAAATTCGGGCGCTCTCGTAATTCTTGTCGTCCCTGTTGACGGATGTGATCACTATGTGCGTTAGGTAAGCGTTATTCAGCGTGAGGTCCTTGACGGCCTCGGCCACCCTTTGCGGCTCGTTCCAGTCGAGTTCCCCGCCCTTTCCCGTTTTCACATGGCAAAAGCCGCAGCTCCTGGTGCACGTATCCCCCAGGATCATGAACGTCAGGGTCCCCGCGCCCCAGCACTCCCCTATGTTGGGACACCTGGCCTCTTCGCAGACCGTATGGAGTTTGAGCGTCCTCATCAGGTTTTTAAGATGGGTGTAATTGGGGCCTTTGGGGAGCTGGGCCTTTATCCAGACTGGTTTTCCGGTGTTTCTCATATCGATAATTTAAAATCCCTGGTGACTGCGGCCCAAGGCCGGCTTCTCGTCCGTCCGGCAGTTTCAGCTGCCGTGAGACGAGCTGTCTATAGCGGACGGCGGGGTAAAGGGAGAAGAATCCGGCTTTCTCAGCTTATCCTCTCTCTGTTTTTCCTCGATGAGCTCCCTGTTCCTCGCTTCGAGCTCCCTGATGCGTCTCGATTTCTCTTTCGATTCCGAGCCGGCGCTGACCGACTGCATCGCGCCGAAAATAACCGCAACAACTGCGCCGAACACGAACGCGGTCAGTATTATAACCACGTTCATCGTTATATATGGCCCTATGTTAAATACCTTGAGGTTGAGTCCGAGCTCAAACTCACTGGTAAACATCTTCATGTTTTGTGTATACAGGATTGCGAAAAATAGTATTATCAATATTATGAACAGAATTTTTATGAATCTCATATCATCACCTCTCCAATGATTTTAAATGCTTTCTTAGGGTTTCGTATGTCTCTTCGAGGTATTCGGGCATAACCCTGACGTCTCCGATAACAGGCATGAAATTATTGTCTCCGCTCCAACGGGGCACGATGTGGAAATGGAGATGGTCGTCAATGCCGGCCCCGCCCGTCCTGCCGAGGTTCATGCCGATATTAAACCCTTCCGGTTTTATGACTTGGAGTATGTCGAGGCATTTGGCGGTGAGGTTCATCAAGTCGAGCCTTTCATCCTGCGTGAGGTCCGAGAAACTATTCGTGTGTTTGTATGGGACTGTCATAAGGTGCCCGTTCGAGTAGGGGTAACGGTTCATTATAATGAAGCTAGTCTGACCAGTATATAATATGAGATTCTCTTTGTCATTCCCTTCTTTGGGTTTTTTACAAAATATACAACCCTCTTCTTTATCCCCGGTTATATATTTGATCCTCCAGGGCGCCCAGAGCACTTTCATAATCAGTTAATTATATCAACCAGATAGAAAAGTCCAAAGCTGTATTTGGAAGGCATGCTTGTGATGCCGGGTATGTCCAGCCTGGATTCCAGGAGCTCCAGGAACTGGGATTTCTTTTTCGGATAGTAGACAAGGCCGGGTTTTCCTTTTATCCCCGCCATTTTCGAGGCGAGATCGATGGCGTCGTTTATAGTGCCTGTCTCGTCTATGAGTTTCAGCCCCTTCGCCTGCTCCCCCGTGAATATCTTTCCGTCGGCGACTTTATCGACTTCCGCCGCCCCGAGGCCCCTCGACTCGGCAACAGCCGATTTGAACTGTGAGTAAACGTTGTCTATGAGCCCCTGCATATATTCCCTGTCTTCGGGGGTCATTTCCCTGAACGGGGAGCCGACGTCTTTATATCTTCCGCTCTTCAGCACTTCCACGTCCACCTTGGCCCACTCGAGGAGCTTTTCGTAGCTCGTGAACTCCGCTACCACGCCTATGCTGCCTGTGATCGTCCCCGGGTTAGCGAATATCTTCTCCGCGGCGCACGCGATGTAATAACCCCCCGAAGCGCCGACGTTTCCTATGCTCGCGATCACCGGCATATCCTTTCTAAGTTTCTTTAGCTCGCTGTAGATTTCCTGCGAAGGCCCCACCGCTCCGCCGGGGGAGTTGATCCTGACGACGACCGCTTTTACCTTTTTGTCTTCTTTTATCTTGGATATGCTGTCTATGTATGGCTGGTCGTCGAGGATTATGTCTTCGACCTTGAGCACCGCGACCTTATCTCCGGTCGAAAACGCATCGTCACCCGACATCAGAAAACCGCAGCCGATCCCCGCTATGAAGGTGAAAAAGAGGAGCACGAGCACCCCCGCTATGACGAAGACGTTCCGCACCCTCAAACTCCCTCGTCGTTATTCATCTGCTTTAACTTTTCCTTGAGCACGTCTCCCAGCTTGGCCGCCGGCTCTCCCTGAGATGATATGAAATTCGAGACCCTTTCTTTGTCCTGCCAATCGTCATATTTTCTTTTGCTGAGGTTCACCTGCCGCATCCTCTTGTCGAACCCGGTCACCTGGGCCGTTATTTCGTCCCCGACCTTAAAGTGTTTAATTGCGTCCCTCTGCTCCTTTTCCTGGCTGAGTTCGTTCGCCCGGATATATCCCTCTATCCCTTCATCGAGCTCGATTACTATCCCGCTGTCTTTAATATCCTTGACTTTACCGGTTACGGACGAACGTCCGGTCTTATACTTCCTCTGCACTTCTTCCCAGGGGTCCGCGGCAAGCTGTTTCAGCCCGAGTCCGATCCTCTGATTCTTGTCGTCCACATTCAGTACGACTACATCGATTTCGCTCCCCTTTTCAAAAGCTTCCTCAGGGTTTACCTTGCCTTTCCAGGAAATGTTGTCGGGTCTTACCAGTCCCACGATACTCTCTTCGACTTCTACGAATAATCCCTTGTCGGTAACGTTCTTGATTACGCCCTTTATCCTCGAGCCTTGCGGGTTATTCTCCTTGAATAGCTGCCACGGACTCGGCTCTATCTGTTTCAGGCTGAGAGAAATCCGCCTGTTCCCGCTGTCCACGTCGAGGACGACCGCTTCCACGGGGCTTCCGGCCTGCACTATCTCCTTGGGGTGGCGGAATCTTTTCGTCCATGTGATCTCGGAAATATGTACGAGACCCTCGATGCCGGGCTCAAGTTCGACGAAAACCCCGAAGTCCGTTATCGACACCGCTTTTCCTTTGATCTGGATTCCCGGTTTGTATTTTTCTTTCACCGATGTCCAGGGGTCGGGGGTCGTATCCTTGAGGCTCAGGGTTATCTTGCCCCCTTCTTCTATCCTTAGAACTATTGTCTTGATTATCTGGTCTTTCGAAAGGACATCGCCCGGGTGCGCGACCCTGCCCCAGGTAAGCTCGCTTACCGGAATGAAGCCCTCGATGCCGCCCAGGTCGACGAATACACCCTGGTTGATGATATTGACGACCTTTCCGGACATCTCCTTGCCCGCCTCTATCCTGGAAAGGGTTTCCTTTTTAAGGACCTCCCTCTCCTCCTCCAGATACACCCTTCTCGAAAGCACGATGTCGTTTCCTGCGAGCTTTATAATCCTGGCCTCGATAGTTTCGCCGACAAGGCTGTCCAAATCCTGCCTGGGCGATATATCGATTTGTGATCCGGGTATAAAAGCCCTTATCTCGATCTTATCGCCAACATCGGCAATGACCCCGCCCTTGACCTTCTGCGTGATTTTTGCTTTAATGAGCTCGCCTTTGTCGAAGTGGTCCTGTATTCTCTTGTTTTCCCTGATCTGTTCGGCCTTTATTCTAGATAGTTTCGGCAGACCCTCGTTAGCCCAGTTGTCGAACATAACCTCGACTTCCTCGCCGATATTTACGTCCGGTACCCCGCTTTTATTGCAAAATTCCTGTATCGGAACGACTCCCTCCGATTTCGAGCCGAAATCTATAAAAACGTCATCCTGATCTATGCGGACGACTAGTCCCTTAAAGACTTTCCCCTTGTCCGGCACGTTCATGCTCTCATCAACTAATTCCGCGAAATCTTTCTCTTCTGCCATAGACCTTCCTTCTTTTCCTGTATATCTATTAAAATTAACTGTCTGATTTCATTTTGGGAAGTAGGATTAGGTAGTGTTAAAAACTCTTACTAACCTTGAACTTCTTTGATTATCCTGTCTGTAACTTCATCAGACGATAGATTCGTTGTATCTATTATGACCGCATTAATTGCGGGATGCAAGGGAGATTCCGAGCGCTCCATGTCCTGAGCGTCCCTTTTTATTATCTCATTTTTCACGCTTTCGACGTCGGCGTCGTCGCCAGATTGCGAGAGCTGTTCACGCCTCCTGCGAGCCCTTTCGTCGAGAGAGGCGTCCAGGTAAAACTTAAACGCGGCATCGGGGAATACGTAAGTCCCCATGTCCCTCCCTTCGGCCACCATATTGCCGATTTTCCCCATCTCCTGCTGCAGATGAACGAGTTTTATTCTCACGGCCCTCTTCGTCGCCACGTCGGACGACAGCCTTGAGACCTCGGGCGTCCTTATCTTGTCGGTTACGTCTTCGTTGTTAAGCATTATGACGAGATCGCCGTTTTCTTTCCTGCCGAACCCGATTTCAGTATGATTCAGGAGCGATTCCAGCCCTTTATCATCATTGATATCGATGGAATCCCGTTTGACCCGGAGCGCAACCGCCCTGTACATCGCCCCGGTATCGAGATAAGTGAAGCCCAGTTTTCGAGCGACCGATTTTGAAACGGTGCTTTTCCCGACCCCCGAAGGTCCGTCTATTGTTATAATCATATCAGTAGTTACTTTTTACAGGGGGCGCGGTGCTCATATAACTGCCTATAATAACAGCATTTAATAGTTTCCAAGCCGCCTGAGTACGTCGAAGAAGCCGGGGAACGATACGGAAACGCACTCGGCGCCATCGATCTCGGTTTCTCCGCTCGCTCGCGTGGCGGCGATTGCCGCCGCCATAGCTATCCTGTGGTCGCCCCAGCTCGAGCACCTGGCCCCCTTTAACGGCTCCCCGCCGCTGATCGACATGCCGTCCTCAAACTCGGTTACACGAGCGCCGAGTTTAAGGAGTTCCGCCGTCATCGCCTTTATCCTGTCCGTTTCCTTGACCCTGAGCTCGCGTGCGTCCCTGATGATCGTCTCACCCTCGGCGAAGCATGCGGCGGCCGCTATCACCGGAAGCTCGTCTATAGCCTTCGGTATCATCTCCCTCTCGATTACGGCTCCGTGTAATTCGCTCGATTTTACGAGCATATCCCCGACGGGCTCTCCCGAGACATCCCTCTCGTTGGTTATCTCTATATTCCCGCCCATTTTCCTGAGCACGTCGATTACGCCCGTTCTCAGCGGGTTTATGCCGACATTCCTTATCAGAAGCTCGGACCCCGGATTGATAAGCGCCCCCACGATAAAGAACGCGGCTGACGACAGGTCCGCGGGCACCGATATATCGCGCCCCGCGAATTCCTTCTGTCTCGATATCTTAATGCTGTTTCCCTTCTTATGGAGCTTCACTCCGAAGTAAGTAAGCATCCTTTCCGTGTGGTCTCTCGTGGGCTCGGGCTCGATGACCTCCGTTTCCCCTTCGGAGTAGAGTCCGGCGAGAAGGAGCGCCGATTTCACCTGCGCGCTCGCCACGGGGAGTTTATACGAGATGCCCTGCAGACCGCCCCCTTCGATTGCGAGGGGTAGTTTATTGCCCCCCTCCCGTCCCGTAATTTTCGCACCCATCAGTCTCATGGGGTCGACCACCCTTTTCATGGGCCTCGCTCTCAGGTATTTGTCCCCGGTAACGGCCGTAAAAAACCCCTGGGCGCTCAATAGTCCCGTGAGGAGCCTCGTCGTCGTCCCGGAATTCCCGGCGTCGATCACGTCTTCGGGCTCACTCAATCCGGAAAGCCCTTTCCCCGCTATCTTTACGTCGCTGCCGTTGATTTCGATTCCGATACCCAGCTTCCTCATCGCGTTCGCAGTGGAAAGCGTGTCCTCGCAATTTAGGAAACCGCTCACCCCGGTCATCCCCGATGCGATAGACCCTATTATCAGAGACCTGTGTGAAACCGACTTATCCCCGGGGGGGGTTAACTCGCCCGCGAGCGGTTTCGTGCTTCCTCTAATTATTTCTCTTGCCATAGCTTTATAATAACGAAAACCGGGGTCCGGTGAAAATTTAATTTTGCCTGATATATACCGGAGGTAAAATTGTACATCAATTATCGAGTCCGGGGAGTGAGCGATGATAATTCCATTAACTGCAGGACGGGCCTTCGGTGCGGGGGTAATGGTTTTTATGTCCTTCATGATTTTAATTTCTGCGCCTGTGAGCCGCGCGGCTCTATGTAAGCATTGGAGCGATGGAGAGAAGGCAGGCGCTCTCGACCATCTTCAGATCGACGAGGCGAGCGGTCTCGCCGTTTCGCGAAGGTTTCCGGGCAGGCTCTACCACGTAAACGATTCGGGGGGCGGCCCCTATTTTTATGTGAGCGATCTGAACGGCGGGAAGACCAGGGCCGTCAGGATCGAAGGCTTCGAAGCCTTTAGGTCCGATTTTGAAGACGCGTCTATCGGCGGCTGTTTCTCGGGCAAGTCCTGTTTTTTCATCGCTGACACCGGTGACAACGGCAAGAGAAGGAAGTTCGTCCAAATACTAGTAGTCGAGGAGGCGGACAATTACGGCCGTTCGGCTGTCCCGCTTAAAATATTGAGGCTTGCGTATCCCGACCGCCCTCATAACGCCGAGGGCATGGCTATCCATCCGAACGGCGATATTTACATATTCACGAAAGAAGAAGACGTCGGGAACACGGAGTCGTTCCCTGCAAAGCTGTTCAAAATAAGAAAAGATAAATGGGAAAACGCAGGCGACGGGGTGCAGATGCTCGAATACGCCGGGGATCTCGACCTCCCCGGACTCAGCGGTTCCGACTCCCCGTTCGGGAGCGTTATTACATCGTTCGATATAGCGCCCGACGGTAAGACTTTCCTCGTCCTGACCTATGAGGACGCTTACGAATTCGATATCGACCTCTCCCTGTCGGGGCTTAAGCCTTCCGATCAGCTTGTCAGGGATAAGGATTATAAAGTCATACCATTAAAGTCTCTCCCTCAGCAGGAGAGCATTTCATACGTCGAAGAGGGCAGGGGCTTCATCTACGATTCGGAATATCATTTTTTCGATGTCCCTATAATGAAGGTCGTGTGTCTCGGCGGAAGATAGCGGATATACCCTCAGTCTAACAGAAATGCGATAATAACAGGTGTAGTGATGACGGAAATCAGTGTCCCCGCGAGTATGATGGAGGCTACTCTCTCCGAATCCTGATTGTACTTTTCCGCGAGGACAAAATTGAATATCGCGGGCGGCATGGCGGACTGAAGTATCACGACCTTTGACGCGACGCCGTCGAGCTTGAAAACCGAGACAGTCAGCATGCCCAGAATCACCCCGAAGAATATCCTCATCCCCCCCACGAGGAACGATTTGTTCACGTCGGTGAGGGCGACCTCCGATAATTTATATCCGAGCGCGAATATCATCGTCGGTATGCTCGCCTCGCCCAGGAGGTCGAACGCCCTGAACGCCGCAGTCGGCATCGTCCACCCCGAGACGCTCAGCAGCACCCCGGCTATGGCCGAATATACGAGCGGGAGCCTGAATATCTCGAACGGGCTTTCGTCGTAGTTGAGTATGAATATGCCGAGCGTGTAGTGGAGTATAGTGGTCGAGACCATGTAGAGTATCGCCACGTTGAACCCGGTCTCGCCGAAAGCGAATAACACGAGCGGAAGGCCCATGTTCCCGGTGTTCGCGAAGAGCGCGGGCGGCAGGTAGACCTTGACCGGCAGCTTGAGGGCCCTCAGTATCCCGAGGCAGAGAACGAATGATACGCCTATGATTATGCATACCGAGATGAACACCTTTCCTGCCAGATATAGGTCGATAGCATCCCTCGAAAGGGAGGATATTATGAGCGCCGGTGTGGCGAGGTATATCACGAAGTCGTTTATCGGCGTGAGGTCTATCTTTTTCCATTTCCCGAAAAGATAGCCCGCGAGCGCGATGAGAAATACAGGCAGGACTACGTCAATTATTTCGCTGATTATGGCTCTTCATCTCCCATGGGTAAGGAACGGGCTCGATCAGGCTCTTAATTTTACGCAGGAAAAGCCGAATTAACAAAGACTCACGGAATTGTATTTAATGGCCGGAGGGGTGATTCAAGGTCTCTCTCGGCGCTTACCATCTTACGACGGCCGCGCCCCATGTAAAGCCCGCGCCGAATACGGATATAAGTATCGTGTCCCCTTCCTTGACCCTTCCCGATCTCACCGCTTCGTCCAGCGCAAGCGGGACTGATGCCGAGGAGGTGTTGCCGTACCTGTTCAGGTTGCTGAATACCTTCTCTTCGGGAAGCCCTATGCGTTTTCTGACCGCCTCCAGTATCCTGATATTCGCCTGGTGGGGTATGAAGAGGTCTATCTCCTCCGGTGTGATGTCAGCCCTTTTTATCGCTTCGAGGGAGGAGGACTCGAGGGCTTTTACCGCTTCTTTGAAAACCTCATTTCCCTTCATCTTGAGGTAGTGGGATCCGTTCTTTATGCTTTCCTCGCTCGGGGGTATGCGCGATCCCCCTCCCGGCATATATAACAGCTCCCACTCGTCCCCGTTCGCTCCGAGGCACGTCGATAGGATTCCGGGTGTTTCGGATGCCGATATGACAGCCGCGCCCGCTCCGTCCCCGAAGAGAATGCAGGTGTTTCTGTCCCGGAAGTCCGTGATCTTGGAAAGTGTCTCAGCCCCTATGATGAGGATTTTCTGCGCGTCTCCGCAGCCTATTATCCCCTTCCCCGCTTGAAGCGCGTATAAGAATCCGGAACAGCCGGCGAGGAGGTCGAACGCAAACGCTTTTTTGGCGCCGAGACGGCTCTGGAGGATGCAGGCTGTCGAGGGAAAGAGGTAATCGGGCGTGACGGTGCCTACGATTATCCCGTCCAGGTCCCGTGCATCCACTCCCGAGCTCTCGAGGGCCTTAAGTGACGCCTCGTAGGCGATGTCGGAAGTCGCCACGTCCGGATCGGCTATCCTTCGCTCGCGTATCCCCGTCCTCGACTGAATCCACTCATCCGACGTATCGACGAGCTTTTCGAGGTCCAGATTGGTCAATACTCTATCAGGCGCATATGATCCGGTGCCTAAGAACCTAACAAAACTCAAATTTATCTTTCTCCTTGCCTCGTGGTGGGGAATAGTATCAGGGATGGGGCATATTTGTCAAACTACCGCCGGCCTTCGTCACGAGCGACCTCAATTCGGACGCTTGCCCCTCTGAAATCTCCGCGCGTATAATGAAGTCGACCCCGGAATTATATAATATTATGTCGAAGCGTCTGTCGCCGCACATTTTTCCGAGGATGTCAGTTTCACCCCCCGACTCCGTGCTGAAGAAATATTCAAAACGGAGCTTTCTGCCGCTCCTTCCTTCGAGGTTCAGGTAGAATGCCAGCGAAGGGAATTCGGGCCTTTCGATGAGCTCGAAATCGACCGTAATCGCCTGAAAATCTTTCATTATTTGGATGTCCTCATCGCCCGCTTTAATTATCAGTGCAATCTTGGTGTCCAAAAGGACGAAAAGGCAACCCGAATCTATCAGCGACAGAGAGAGCACCGTATCGGGGGGCAGCACCAGGCCGCCGCTACCACTTTTAGCTCTATTTAAGAACGGTTTTAGGAGAATCGATAACAAAACAACCCCCGGTTGATCCTCTAATTCTAATATATGCGCGAGTATTCGCCAAACATGCGCCGGTTCCCGGGATTCATCTGAATCTTCACCGAAACCATCCTCTTAACCCCTCCCGGCGAATTTTTTATCTTGACACGGGTATGTGAAATTTATTAGTATCAAGGTAGGGATGATGTGATAAAGCGGAGTAGTTCATAAAACATTCACAAAATTGGGGTATTCAAGTCAGGGGGGTGTTTTTTGTGATTGCATTTTGAACCCTACATATTTTTACACGGAGGAAAGTCAGAAATGATGTGGACATTGATTGTTATCGGATTGGTTATTCTTATGTGGCGGTTTATACAGCCGCAGGGGAATCAGGCTGCGGCAGCCAGCGCAGCGCCCCCGCCTCCCGCCGCTTCATCCGGCGACGGTGACGCTTTTAAATCGGCCGCGGCGTCCCCGGGCGGAGGAACTTCTTCGCAGTCCTCGGGGGAAGTCGATCCTTTCAAGGCTCCCGGCGCATAATTCGGAAGCAGCGGGGCTGGTATCACGGGTCATGGTAGTGAACGGCCTTGCGGTAACGGACCGATTTGTTTAAACGATAACTTCTTTCTTTGATCTGATAAGCAGCCAGAGGAAGAATACCCCCCCCAGGGAAGCCGTGATTATTCCCACCGGTATCTCGACGGGCGATATCAGGGTTCTCGAGACCGTATCGGCGGCCATAAGGAAGCACGCGCCGAGAAGGAACGAGCAGGGTAGTATGATTCTGTTATCGACCCCGAGAATCATCCTCAGAATATGAGGTATGACGAGTCCGACGAACCCTATCGGTCCGGTGACGGATATTACGGCTCCGGCCGAAAGAGACGTTGCGAAGTAGATCAGGCTTTGCATTTTCTTTACGTTCACCCCGAGCGAAGACGCGACGTCGTCCCCAAGGCCGAAGAGATTCATATCCTTCGTTATCGACAGCAGTATAATACACCCGGGGACTACGAACATGAGCGTCTTCCACACCTCGTCTAAACCCACGATATCGAGGCTCCCCATAATCCACCGCATAGTCTGAAGCGACTCGGTGAAGTTGGAAAAGAACTGGATGAATAGAACAAAGGCGGAATAGAGGAAATTCATCACTACCCCGGCAAGCAGGAGGCGTCCCGTGGCGACCACTCCTCCCACTTTGGAGACCGAGTACACGAATAACATGGTCAGGAGCGAAAATATGAATGCCAGAATCGTGACCATCGAGAACCCCAGGATACCGGCCGCGAGTCCGAGCCTTATGCCGACGAGTGCGCCCAATGAAGCTCCTCCCGAGATGCCGAGGGTAAAAGGCGAAGCGAGGGGGTTCCTGAAGAGGGCCTGGAGCGCGGCTCCGCATATTCCGAGCGTCCCGCCCGCGACAGTCGCCATGAGCACCCTGGGTATCCTGATTTTATAAAAGATAGTGTTCGCGAGCTCGTCCCCCCTGAAGAGCGCTTCGAGAATGCTCACGTCGTACGTTCCCGAAAGCACGCTTACCGCGGCCGTAACGGCCCAGAGCAGTAACAAGACGCTCAACGAGATTATGAATTTTTTCTTCGCTATCATGTGTGTTGCCGGGAAAGCCTGGTTAGTGACTCCCTTCCCCGATCAATCTCCGGGGTAGATGAAAACCTTTCCGCCTTCCCTCCTGACCGTGACGTCTATTCCGTAGAGCGAGCTCAGGTTCTCCCTGTTTATAACCGTCTCCGAGCTGCCGTTTGCGAAGACGCTCCCGTTTTTAATCATAATTATTTCATCGAAATAAAATAATGCCGTGAATATATCGTGCGTTGCCGCGATAATCAGTATCCCGTGCTCTTCTCTGAGCTTCCGGAGCAGGTTCATGATTTCGTTCCTGTGCTTGATGTCGAGAAAAGTGGCGGGCTCGTCGAGTATCATCACTTGGGGCTCCTGCACGAGCGCCCTCGCTATGGACGCGAGCTGTCTTTCCCCCGATGAGGTCTCGGTGATGAGCCTGTCCTTCAGATGAGAGATTCCGACGGTATCCATCGCCCTCTTCGCGGCCTCAAGGTCTATCTCCCTTTCGAACTCGAACCTCCCTATATACGGGGCCCTGCCCATGAGGATTACTTCCGATACGGTGAACGGGAAAGCGAACACAGGGTCCTGCGGGATGTAAGCGATCCTCTTCGCGATCTCCCTTCTGTCGTAGCCCTGAAGCGGCTTGTCGTTAAACAGAACGCTCCCCCTCTGCGCCTTCAGGATTCCCATGAGTATTTTAAGGAGTGTCGATTTTCCTGCCCCGTTCGCCCCCAGAATCCCGAACATCCTGCCCTTGCCGAGGGAGAGGTTTATATCTCTCAGGATTTCTCCCGCGCCGTAGGAGAAGGAGACCCCTCTGCACTCAATAATCGTTTGCATGATTATCCTTGAGCTCGGGATGCAGCACTTCCGTCAGCACCTTTGCGCCCTCGACTATAGTCTGGCTCGGATGGAGGACGACTGTGCTCGGCAGGATATATACCTGTCCGTCCCTCACTGCCCTAGACTGGCCGAGCGTGCTCCAGATGCCCAGTATTTCGGCCTCTTTGTCGAACTTTTCGTGGTTTATCTCGATAATAACGTCCGGGTCGAGCGTTAGAACCGCCTCTTTCGTTATCTTTATAGAGAGCCTCGTATTCTCTACCGCGTTTTCCCCACCGGCAAGCTCTATCAGCTCGTTTATGTAGTTGTTCCTGCCGATGGCGTATATGTCCTCGAGTGTCCCCGGATTCCTTCCGACGACGAGCAGCACCTTTTTCCTGGGCACCCCGTCGGTACTCCGCCTGATTCTGTCAAGCGTAGATTCGATATCCGAGACTATCCTCTCCGCCTCCGCCCCTTTACCCAGCACCTCTCCGAGGAGCGTGATCGTCTTCAGTATGTCCTTTACGGAATCGTTGCTGTCCGTAACGAGGGTCTTCAAGCCGAGCTCCCTGATTTTAGCCCCGAATATGGTGTCCTGGTCCCTCATGAGAATGACCAGGTCCGGCCTCAGCGCGAGTATCGCCTCGTAGTTGGGGTTGATCCAGCCCCCCACGCTTGGCAGCTCTTTGGCCCTGGGCGGGAAGTCCGAATATAGGGTCACCCCCACCACCTTATCCAGCTCCCCGAGGGCGTAGATCATGTGTGTCAGGTTGGGGGAGAGGGAAACTATGCGCTCGGGCTTCTCTGCAGCATGAGCGCTCAGAAACGACGCCGGCAAGACGGAGAGGATGATAATTCTTAATAAGGTTTTTTTAATCATTTTTATCCCAGGAACAATTCGAACTGCATATAGTTTCTCAGGTTAACGACTGCATCGGGCGGAGGCTCGTAGCTCTTCATCAATTCAGGGTGGATGGTTTTTGCCAGTACCTCGAGCCCGTCCACGACCCTCGGCCCGGGCCTGCTGAAATAAGAATTCGCGTCGAATATGTAGATCTGCCCCTTGCCCGTCGATGGGAGTGAAAACCACTCGTCGTGCTTCGTCAGTGTTTCGATCTCGCCCAGGGTTTTTTCTACATCGTAGCCGCACGGCATTATGAAAAGCATCTGGGGGGCGAAGTCCGCGATCTCCTTCCAGGATACCTTGAAGGAAGGCTCGCCGGCTTTCCCTATACCGCAGGAGCCGCCGGCTATCTCGACCATCTCCGGCACCCAGTGTCCCGCCACATACGGCGGGTCGAGCCACTCCATGCAGAAGACCCTCGGGCGGTCTCTCGTATCCCCCGTGAGCGACCTCACCCTCTCTATCCTGTGCGCGAGCTTTTCCGTGACTTCCCGCGCTCTTTCCCCGGCACCCGTAGCCTCGCCTATGATGAGTATGGTATCCATTATCTCGCTTAACGTCCTCGGTTCGAGTGAAATGATCTCGGGGTTCTTCCCGAGCGCCTCCACTGCCTCCGTGACCTCGTTACCCGAGACCGCGCACACTTGGCAGAGCTCCTGCGTAAGGATGAGGTCGGGGTCGGCCTCTATAAGCGCGTCCCTGTCTATGAGGTACGTGCTTTTGCCTAGGGCAGCGTTCCTGCTCACTAGCTCGTCTATCTCGCGGCTCGACAGTTTCCCTGGGTCTATGAAGCTCATGATGACCCTCTTCTTTTCCCTGGCTTCGGGCGGATAATCGCATTCGTGTGTCACGCCCGTGAGGCTCTCCCCCAGGCCGAGGTCGTAAAGTATCTCGGTCGTGCTCGGAAGGAATGAACATATGCGCATTATTGTACGCCTCCCCGGATAATTCCGGGGAGAGGGGGCAATGCCCGTCTCCCCGTACAATTATCATTAACGGCTTTGGATATATATGCAAACCCGGTTATTCGGCTAACCCGAGCGTTGAATCTACCGAGCCCAGCTGCTCGCTGATGCCCGTGATGAAGAATATGTCGGGCCCCGTGAAATTGACGCCCGGCACCCCCGGCCTTATCGCCAGCGACTGCACGCCGTCGAAAAAGTTCGATCCGGGATCGAACGCCCTTATGCCGGCCGGAAACGGGGCTATATACGGGAACGGGTTCACTTCGTCATTGTCCGTATCGACTACGGCAATCTGGTCCGTGCCAAACAGAGTTGCGAACAGCAGGTCGTCTCTGATTGCTATGTCGGCCGTTAAATTCAGCGAATCGAGGTTGGTTAATACGATCGGGTTGTCAGTGCCGTTTATCACCTCCCCGGTCTGCAGGTCAATTTTGAGCAGCGCACCGACGAGTCCCAGGCCCGTATACCCGAACCTCCCGTCAGGCGTCGCTACGAGCGGGTTAGGCAGGCAGACGGTCGGGTTCTCCGGGCTGAGCGGAATAGGGATATTGTCGAATATCGAATTCGTCTGGGTGTTGACGAGATCGATCGAGGGCGGAAAATCGACGTCGCATGTGAATTCGTTTGTATCAGCGTCGAAAAGCACAGCTCCGTTATTCACGGCATACAAAGTATTGCCTATGACGGCCATGCTTGTTGTATTTGCGCCCGAAGCTTCTACAGTAGTAATGAACTGGTTATTCGCAGCGTTGAGAATTGAGATGAATCCGTTCCCCGCGGGCTCGAAGTTCTCATCGAGATTATTATTCGTCACATACACCCTTCCGTTAGTCACGGCTACGCTTACCGGGTCCTCAAACGTCATCCCGGCTACTGTGATTACGCTCTGACACGGCACTGTAGTCCCTCCCTGGCCGGCCCTCACTATAAGCGTCTCGCAGACGCGTGTCTGTACATTCAGGCGTGCTACGCTTTGACCGGCGTTGTTGGCCACAAATGCGTGAGTGTCGTCGAGAAATGCAATATCTATCGGATTTGAATTGGGCGGGACAACGATTGTTCCAATCAGGTCTGGGGGGTTCTGGTTCAGGTCGAATACCTGTATGTTGTCCGAGAAACCGTTTACGACGTACGCCCTGTCACCCCGGATTTCGATGTCCGCCGGGACGCTTCCGAGCTTGGCGAGATTCTCCTCGACTGAGTCCGAGAGGAGCGTAACGCCGATTACGATGTCTTCTATTACCTCACCGCCGTCCGTCACGACCACATTAAAAGAATCGTCCGTATCCCCTGTGAAGGTCGGGTCGAAGCTCCCGTCGGAAGCCCCCGTTGTGGTCTTGGTCTGTCCGGTATCGATGTCCGTTACCTCTACCGTGCTCCCCGGAGGCACCGATCCCGGAAGCCCGCCGACTTTTATCGTTTCTTCTGAGCCCGCTTTCTCGGCGACCGCGAGTATGCTGCCCGTGGGGATAAACCCGCCTCCTCCCCCCGTTTCGTCGCAAGAAGCTAGTGCGAGGCAGGTCAGAGCGAATAATAGGAAAGATAATAATGTCTTCATGTCTGTGTCCTCCTTTGATGGTTGTTCATCTATTTTTAGTCTCTTTCAGAAATTAATCCCGGCCGTCGCAAAGTAAGTCCTGCCCGGCAGGGGGAAATCGAGCGCATCCCTCACGTCGAGGTTGTTGAGCAGGTTCTTTATCTCAAACGTGAAAAATAATTTTTTCCACTCCGCCTTTGCGCCTATGTCATATGTGGTCCGGGCGGGCGTCGTCTTCGAATCCGGGAAGGCGCTTACAGGGATCCTGTCCACGTAATGCGTTTCCCAGAAGAGGGATACATAGTTTAGATCGAATACCGCTCTCAAGTCGAACTTGTTCCTCGGCCTTCCCGGAAGCTGCGCCCCGGTCTCGTCTATCTCACCGTCGAGGAACGTGTATCCGGCGAAGAGTTCGAAATATTTAAACGGCCTGAGAACGAGACTAGTTTCTATCCCCTGCTCGTTCACGTTCCCCACGTTCTGGGGCTCTATGGTCTGCGCGCTGATAAATACGAACAGGATAAGGTCGTCTATGTGACTCCTGAAGTACGTGACTTCGAGCGCGGCGCGCGGGTGGGACAGGATAAACCCTATATCGAAGTCGTAAGCGGTCTCGGGCTTGAGGTCGGGGTTCCCCCTGATGAACCCTTCGTTCGGGAAGAAGAGCTCCCCGAAGCTCGGAGCCCTGTAGGAGCGCCCCGCGTTGGCCTTGAACGACAGGTAGTCGAGGGGCGTGACGATAACCCCCAATCTGGCCGAGACTCCCGAGTCTGTCGTTGTCGATTCCTGTCTCGTGCTCCAGAGGTCGTACCGTATGACCGGGTTTAAGACTATCATGTCGTCGAACAGGTTTATTTCGTCTGCTGCGAACAGGCTGAACGTGAACCTGTCCGGGTTCCCGTAATCGCCGTTCTCGAGAAACTCCTCCCTGAGCTCTGTTGCGAACGTGAACACCTGGTTGTACGGGCCGAACCACGTTACCTGGGGGTTTATACCGAACGAATAGGTTTTGCTGAGCGTGTCGATGGGCAGCCCGACAGTCGGCTCCGGGTTTGTGAATTTGAGGTCGTCGAACCGGTTGAATATCTGTATGTCGAGGTCGATATCGGGTCTTATGAATTCTTCCTTGGATATATTTATGCCCGTAAGGTTGCGTAGATCTTTCTGCTCTGCGTCGGGCTGCTGGAATTCCCCCAAGCCCGGGACACCCCTGTTGTCGTAGAAGAATTCGTTCAGCATCTCTATCTGCCAGCCGTTCCCCGCGTCGTACGCGGCCTTGGCGAGGAAGCTCTCGGAGTGGAACTGGTTGTTGATCCGGGTCAGTATGAGGTCGTTGACCGATTTGAACTTAAAATCCCCTTTGCTCTGCGCGTGCGTGAACGAGACGAGGTAGCTGAAGTTTCCGAGCTTTTGCGCCCTCGATGCGTTGAATCCAAACGTCTCGTAAGAGCCGTATGTAACCGAGCCGAACGTAAACGGCTTATCCGTTTTCTTCGTGACGATGTTGACCACCCCGCCTATCGCATCCGTGCCCGCGAACGCGGAAGCACCGCCCCGTATGATTTCGAACCTGTCCACGTAGCCGACGGGTATCGTGGAGAGGTCGACGCCTCCGCCTATGGGGTTGTTGAGCCTCATCCCGTCGAGGAGTATCACCACCTGGTCGTTCGACGAGCCCCTTATCGACATGGTCTTCAATTGTCCGAACCCCCCGAAGTCGCGGACGACGACGCCCGGAGAGAACGAGAGGATCTCGGAGGCGGTGTTGTACTCCCCCTGAAACTCGTCGAGGTCTATCACTGTCGAAAATGCGGACGGGTAATCGAGGGGCGGCGCTATCGGAGTGTCCTCGACGACGATCTCCTCGAGGGTTTCTCCTTCGTCCTCCTGAGCCAGAGCGGGTACGGCGAAGATTACTAGAAGAGCCGATAAGAAAGCTTTTGTCACGGGCACCCCCGGTCAGCCGAGCGGCAGCCGGGAGGCGGGTTGGATTTCAAATCCATTTACTTTCTCCCCCCGAAGAAAAGTAAATTCACAGTTATAAGGCAGATATTCTGGCTCGTAGCCTCTGGACTCCCCTGCGCCTTCCCGGAACAATTACTCCAGTGGCATAGTGCGGGGGACTTTAAGGACTACTTACAGCAGCGAGCGGGCTGCACCGGATTCTCACCGGATTTCCCAATTAAGCTGAAAGCACCTTATACCTATAAATTGTCGAAAGAGCTTTAAATCTCAAAAACATCATAACGTTACGGTTGTCATAATTCAAGTACGGCAAATAATGCGCGGTTAATTGCCGGCAGGTTCATGGAATTGGTGCTTCTCTACAATTTTTACTTTACGTTCGGAATCACTTTCTTTCCGAATGTTCTGATAAGCCCGGAGATGATTTCATGGGTTGCCTGCGGGAACACCATGCGGCAGGCTATGTATTTGATTCCGAGCTCGTCCCTGTACTTTTCTATCTCCCCGATACAGTCCTCAGGGGTCCCGATTATGAACCTGTCTTCCGCGAGGTGCTTGAAGAGCGGGTCGTCGAGCCCCGTGAGCTGCTTTCCCCGGACGAACATCTTCACACCGAGCGAGAAGTAGAATTTATACATGCTGATTATGTATTTATTCCCCCCTTCGACAGCCTTTTTCCGGCTAGAAGCCACGAACGTCTCCCTGAGGAGTATGTGCTCCACTCGCTCGGGGTCTCTCCCCGATTTCCTGGCCTCGTCATTATAGAACCGTAGCGTGTCTCTCGCCATTTCCACAGTCCTTCCGGGGCCTATGAGCAGCGGGTATCCGAACCTCCCAGCGCGCCTTATCGCGGGCTCCTCGAAGGCGCCCACGTATAAGGGTATGGGGTTCTGAACGGGCTTGGGCGTGAGCTTCGCGTTTTCGAATCTATACCTCCTCCCCTCATAGCTGAATTTCTCCCCTCCGAGCGCCTTTTCCAGCACCTCTATCCCCTCGTCCATCCTCGAAGGGCGCTCCCTCATCG
>JAHKKQ010000017.1 GCA_020027805.1 Candidatus Dadabacteria bacterium | reverse complement strand
GGAGGGGAGTGATATTTCTCTCTGAGAGGATTTAATTCACTTGAAGGCTCCCCGCGGCGGACTGGACCGCCGCGGGGAAGCAAGTTCAATTTAATATTTAGCGTCCGGCGCCTATTCGCCTAAAACAACATACTGCGGATATACGAAGCTGCCCTTAGTCCATATCGCCCAGTCGGGGGCTTCCGCGAGCGGCTTTATCTTATTGAGCGGATTGTCTTCGGGAACATTGAACGTGATCTTCGGGTTCTTCATCTCGACAGTGCCTCCGTTCCATGGAATGGGATACTTGACTACCTGCTTCACGGTCTTGCCGTCTTTTTCGGTCTCCATCAATCCGAAGTAATTCAAATGCCCTCCGCCGAAATTCCCGAGCTCGCTGCCGACGTCGGCCGTCGCCTCGATGAGGGGCTGTCCGTTAACCGTGAGGACCGCCGTGAGCTTGCCGTCCTTAACGGTGGTCGTCGTCATGCCCTCCTCGGCGGGGATGCCTATCTTCTTCACATATTCGCGCATAGTCGGCGAGCTGTTGAAATAGTAAACGAAATATCTCCCGGGATACGTTACGTCGGAATTCATTACGTAGGAGTCCTGGTCCTTCAGCTCGACAGTGAGATACGTGAGCGTATAGGCCCCGAAGCCCGAGGTCTGTGCCGCGTCGGGCACGGTGTACATGTTGATAACGATGTGGCCCGCGGGGTTGGGCTCCAGTCCCGGCGGCAGGAGGGCTTTCAGGGTTTCGGGATCAGCCTTGTAGGCCGCGATGAACATCCACGCGTCCGTCACGAGCTGGGGCGCGGGGAGGCTGCCCGCGTCGGCCGCATGGGCTTTGTAAATACTACCCAAAGGGGACAGGGCCAGCGATGCGAAAAACAAAGCAATAGAACACAACTTCGCTAATCTATACATATCTAATCTCCTTTGATGAATGAGGATGGCTAATGATAGCTATACTCTATAATAATATAAGGGAGCTGACCGTTGCAAGTGGTTTTTCGGAGATCGATAATCGGGCCGGGGGCACAGCAATCCCTTGATTCGGGGCCGGCGGATTAAATAAATAATATTTGACCAAGGGAAGGAAACATCTAGACGAGATTGACACCCTCCAATCCTCCTTTATTCAATCGAAGAAAGGTCAATCTGCTACACCACCTATTCTTATCGATTTTCACAAATATGTCAATACACTTTATGCAGCGGGTCGAAAGGTTAGGATATCGCGGGTTAAGCCGGGTCGTATTCAAGGGCGGCAACCCGTATTATCTGGACGCCTTTTCGCATATATAAATGAATGCCGGCGGGATGTTGCTCCATACTATCTTGCTGGTTTCGACCTTGTCGAACTTGGCATAGAGCTTCTTTTTAAATCTCCAGGACGCAGGCGCCACCACTCCGAGCACGTATGCGTATGTTAAGAATACGCCTCCCGGTTTCAGCACGTCGTAGATCGAATCGAGTATGAGCTGCTGGGTCTCACCGTTGAAAGTCGACCAGGGGAGGCTGCTGATAACCCTGTCGCAGCCGCTTTCTCCGTGCATTTCAAGGTGCTTCATTACGTTTTCGGCGGAAGACTGATAGACTACTGCGTCGGGGCACTTTCTTTTAGTCGCATCGACGAAGGCGGGGTTTATCTCGAGCGCAAAAAACGTAGTGCTCCCGGCTTTTTTCCGCATTATTTTCTCTGTTATCACCCCTGTCCCGGAGCCGAGCTCTATCACCGTGGAAACGTCCCCGAGGCCGGCCAGGTCCGTCATGAATTCGCAGAGCTTGTCGCTCGAAGGGAGGATCGCCCCCGTCCTTGCGGGATTGATTATAAACTGGGTGAAGAATCTAAGGTTGTACTCGAGCTCCGTATCGGCGCTGACGTTGTCTCTTCTCATCCTGTGTTGCCCCACACCGCTGCAGAGCCGTAATAAGAGTGGCTATTAAGGTCGTGCAACTGTTATTATAAGCCTTTCTTTTATACCTCGATTGACGGAAAAAGTCAATTTTTAAAGTGAATTGGTGATATTTCGCCGGGGTCCGGACTCTTTTGACAAATTATCGTTGTATAATTACAATCCCTCATGGTTCTCCGAGAATATAATTACCATTTTTGATTTATCAACACCTATTAATACGGCGGATACCGGATGCAGGATGAAATCATTATCGATATAAAGGATGTTTATAAATCCTTCGGCCCCAAGGAAGTCCACATGGGTCTCACGCTGTCCATCAAAAAAGGGGAAAATATCACCGTGCTCGGCGGGAGCGGCTCGGGTAAAAGCGTCCTGCTCAAGGAAATAACGGGGCTCCTGAAGCCTGAATCGGGGGACGTCATCGTCGAGGGCGAGAATATAGTCCCGATGGAAGAGACCGATCTCGTCAGCGTCAGGAAGAAAATGGGGATGCTTTTTCAGGGCGCCGCGCTTTTCGATTCGATGACGGTCGAGGAGAACATCGCTTATCCGCTGAGGGAGAGTACCAAGCTGCCGGAGAACGAAATCAGGGATATAGTCGCCAAAAACCTCGAGCTCGTAGGCCTTCCGGGTATCGAGGACAAGATGCCGTCCGACCTGAGCGGCGGTATGAAAAAGAGGGTCGGGCTCGCAAGGGCGATGGCGATAAACCCGCGTATCCTTCTTTACGACGAGCCTACTACGGGCCTCGACCCGCCCAATATAAGCAGGATCAACCAGCTTATAAGGAGCATGCAGGCCCAGTTCGGTATTACCGCCGTCATTATCACTCACGACGTGAAGAGCGCGTTCGAAATATCGGACAGGATCGCGTTCCTCTATCACGGGAAGATTATTTTTACCGGGACCGTGGACGAGGCGGAAAAATCCGATATCGAGGTCCTGAGCGACTTCATACACGGCAGGATGAGCGGGGCCGACGAGTAAATTGTTTAGCCGTCATAGTGCGCCTGAGCCGTTAGTAATCATCCGGGGTGTCGAGACCCTCAACCCCGGTAATCTTCCATCCGCTGATTCCGGATTTTTTAAGGGTGACTGTGATATTGTCGGGTGATCCTTCGCCTCCGATCAATATATAGGGGACCCCCGATTTGAATCCCGTCACGAGGACGTCTGCGTTCGCGGCGGCCTCTTTTTCCCCGTATTCGTTTTCACCGAAAACGGCGGAGAGGCCGGAGTACGACGCTTGAATACTGTCATACTTCTCCAAGGCCTTCGTGATTATGCTCTTTACGACCGGATAGCCGGCCCCGTATTCGTCTTTATACTGAAGGGAAAAATGCCCTGTAATCCCATCCGCGTCTTTTTTCCCCGCAGCGTCTCTGATTTCGTTGAATACGGCCTCTATCTGGCCGGCATCGTCACCGCGCGGAAAGAAAAAATATATAAGCACGACTGTAACTATGATCAGAAGCAGTATGTATTTCGACACGGAGAAAGTTTACTTTAAATTCACTTCCTTTTCGCCGGCGTAGGTTTCGGCGCTCAAATCGGAGCCGTCTGTCCTTATCGTCACCTCCCCGTCGCCCGATGTGTCGAAGAGCGTAACAGGGTCAAGGGCCTTACGGAGTCCGGGGTCATTCGCCGCGGATGAGGGATCGAGCTCTCCCGTTACCAAAACACGCGGTGACACCGCCCGGATGAAAAGAGGAAAAGCGCCGTCCGTATCGATAACGGGCATATAGAGGACGCCGCTCTTCAACCCGGACCCGTGAGTGCCGGTAATGGCGGAGAGAGCCCGGGCATCGTCGAGGGCCTCGCCCGTGAGAATACTTTCGTTCCTGAAAGTAACCTTGAGGGCGAGAGGGCGGGGCAGGGAAGAGTCCTTGATTACGAAATCCCCGCCGGGCCTGAGCACCTCGAGCCTGCATTCCCCGCCCAAAGGGACCGCATCGATATCGCCAAGGTCTTGCCATGGGATGTTTTTCTCTTTGATTAGCCCCCAGAGCCCGCCTGAGAGCTTGTCTCCGTTAGCGATGACGGTCCCGACCTCGAAGTTCTCAAGCAGGTATTCGGCGCCGCTCATGTGATCCTTGTCGGTCGAGGTTAAAATCAGGAAGTCGATTTTGTTGACCCCGGAGTGAAGCAGGAACCTGCCGGTCACGATTCTATCTATGTATCCCTTCCTGTCGAGGTTCGAATAGCCCCCGTCGATGAGCACGTTTTTGCCCCCGGGGAGCTCGAGAAATACGACGCTCTTGTCGGCTCCCGCGTCGAGGAAGCTGGCGGTGAGCCCCTGCGCGCGCGACTTCTTGATGACCGGGTATGCCGCGCTCGTTACGAAGGCGAGCGCAATCACCGGGAGAATGTATTTCAACCGCCCGAATCTGCCGGCGAGCAGGATGGATATGCCGAGAGCGAAGAACAACAGAATGCCGAGAGCGCTCAGGGGAGGGATTGTCACTGACGAATAGGGGATTTCGAGCAGTAACCCTATACCGAACACCATCATACGGATGAAGTGTATATTGACTGATATCAAAGGCCACGCGATGTGCTCTGAGACCGTAAACGCCAGGAAAGAGAGCAGTCCCAAAGGTACAATCAGAAGCTCGACGAGGGGTACAAGGATCATGTTCGCCGGAATGGATACAACGGGAAGAATTCCGAATGAATTTATTATTAGAGGGAAGGTTGCGAACGTAGCCGCGCACGTGGTTTTTATGAGGGTCGCCGCCTTGTCTTTCAGCGTGCCGAACCTGAAGGGGAAGAACTTGTGCGCAAGCAGGATTCCGAAGACGGCCGCAAACGAGAGCTGGAACGAGAGCTCGAATAACGACCACGGGTGCCAGAGGAGTATAACAAACGCAGCAGCGCCCAGTGTATTTAACTTGTTCTCATCCCTCCCGGCTGTAATTGCCAGGAAGAAAACGGATATCATAATAAAAGCCCTGACCGCGGGCGTGTTAAAACCCGCGACCGCCGTATAGAAGAAGAGCGGCAGTATCGTGAGGACAGCCGCGATCTTCACGACCTTGAAACGGAGCATCAGGTACTCCGAGCGCTTGAGGAGCCATTTAATAATCAAAAAGAAAACTACGGCTATCGCCCCTACGTGAAGACCGGATACCGAGAGGACGTGGGCCACTCCCGCTTTCGAGAACTCCGCCCGCACGCCGGGCGGGATGCCGCCGTCGTCCCCTATCGTAAGCGCGTTCAGGATCTCGTTCTCGGGCGAGTGGAAATTCGTTCTCACGAAGTTTCCGTACTCGAGCCTGAGCCTGTCGATCGAATATATGATGGGGCTGTAGGATTTATCGCGCCCGAAGGAGATGATGTACTCGTCGCCCTCGACGAATCCGGTCGCGTAGACGCCCTGCCTTTCATAGTATTTTCTTACGTCGAACGCCCCCTGGTTTCTGAAGTTGGTTATGGGCCTCAGCTTTACGCCGATTACCCGAATCCGGTCTCCGTACGATAGTCCCGGAGCTTCCTCGGCCGTGGATATGATGACCTTTCCCGAAACGGTATTGAAAACCCCGTCCGCTACAGCGTATTCGGTATCCAGAAAGAGCCTCGATCCCGATTCCTTTTTTTCCGGCGACCTGTAGATGGTCCCTTCGAGGTCGATTCTCGATCCCGAAAACGAAGTAACGCTCACCCCTGACGAATAAAAAGGACCGGCGCTGAAAAGAAGTCCTATGGGGATAAATAAAAGGAACCTCAGTGGAGGCAGAAGGAGGGCGATTATACCGGCAACCGGGGCCGTTATTGTGATTACGAGCCAGGGACTTCCAATGTATTCGTTAAAGAGGATGCCGGCACATAGTCCGAGCAGGGGGAGGATAATTTTATATCTCTCCGTGAATCCCCGTAAGATGCCTCTGGTCCGCATGATCATATGCCCCGGAAGTGCCTGACTCCCGATCCGAGTATGAGTATCAATTATATGACGAAGAGGGGATTGTTCACAAATAAAATTTTGATTTAACTTTCTAATGCACGGACTACTCCGAATACTTGAGCAGAGCGGAGGAACCCGTATTCGGGAATTGAGGCGCAGCCGGATGGATCGGAAGCGGCGGCATCGCCCGGACTTGCGCCGATCCGGATGCTATTCAAGCGGAGCGTTTACAAATTAGCGCGACTGCATAAGACGCTATGCCTTCTCCCCTGCCCGTAAAGCCCATGCGGTCGGTGGTGGTGGCCTTCAAGCCGAGCGCCTTCCCGGAAAGCCCCGTGATTTGAGAGAGGGTATTCTTTATGGCGGGAACGTGAGGGGCGATCTTCGGTTTTTCGCATACTATGACGCTGTCGATGTTCCCGATTTCGTACCCTTCCGCGGCTATCAGTTTCAATATCTCGCTCAGGAATAGCAGGCTCGACGCGCCTTTGTACCGGGGATCGGTGTCAGGGAACTGAGTCCCTATGTCTCCCTCCCCCAATGCCCCGAGGAGCGCGTCGCATATCGCGTGAGTCAGCACATCGGCGTCCGAGTGCCCGGATAAACCGCGCTCGAACGGTATCTCCACGCCGCCCAGTACGAGCTGCCTGCCTTCCGAGAACCTATGGGCGTCGAATCCAAACCCTATTCTATACATTGATGCGGCCCTTAAATGGAGTAATCATAAATGAGCATATTTTTTTTGGAAGGGATGGTTTAGTTTTTTATTCCGCTCCGCCCTCTCTCATATTCAATATGAGCTCTCCGAGCGCAAGGTCCTCGGGTGTCGTAATCTTGATGTTGTAAGGGGAGCCTTTCACGATCTTCACCCTTACGCCCGTCCTCTCGACGAGGAGGGACTCGTCGGTGCCCGTAAAGCGGTCATCCGCCGCCTTCGAGAGCGCATTTTTCAATACCTCATATCTGAAGGCCTGGGGGGTCTGCGCGAACCATAGGGATTCCCTGGGAACCGTGCCGTCTACGTACATATCCGGGGAGGATTTCTTGATCGTATCGTTTGGGGGGAGTGCGGCTAACGCCGCTCCGCACGCGGAAGCCTGCCTGATTACCTCTTCCAGGAGCTCGAGCGATATGAGCGGGCGCGCTCCGTCGTGGACTGCCACGACGTCGGGCGTCCCGGAGAGGGAGTTGAAACCGTTAAGGACGGAGTCCTGTCTTTCAGGGCCCCCGGGAATTATTTTCGTTACCTTGGGGATTGAGAGCCTGTCCACTATATCGGTCTTGACCGCGCGGACCCAATCTTCCGGGACGACTATGATTATCTCGCCGATGAGGTCGGACTTCGAGAACGTTTCTACCGAATATGCCAAGACGGGCTTTCCCCTGAGAGGCAGGAACTGCTTCGGCAAACCGTCCCCGAACCGTTTTCCCTGACCGGCTGCCGCAATGACAGCCGAGGCGCGAATATTAGCCACGGTAGTCGGAAACCATGTGCTTGCTGTCCTCGTCCTTGACCCTCGAGAATATCATTCTTCCGGTCGGGGTCTGCAGCACGCTCGTAACAGATACCTCTATATGGTCTCCCAAGTACCTCTTGGCTTCGTCCACGACGACCATAGTGCCGTCGTCCAGGTACCCAACGCCCTGATTTTCTTCCTTTCCCTCTTTAACGACGTGAATGCTCATCGTTTCTCCGGGAAGGACCACGGGCTTGAGCGCGTTCGAAAGCTGGTTCAGGTTCATTACCTTGACGTTCTGGAGACTGGCCACTTTATTGAGGTTAAAGTCGTTGGTGATGATTATGCCCTTGAGCCTCCTCGCGAGCTCCACGAGTTTGAGATCAGCTTCTTTTATGTTGGGGAAATCATGGTTCGTGATTTTTACGGAGACGTTCGGTATGTCCTTCTGCATTCTCTTGAGGACATCGAGGCCCCTCCGTCCCCGGACGCGCTTAATAGGCTCGGACGAATCCGCGATATGCTGGAGCTCTTTGATAATGAACTTGGGGATTATCATCGTCCCGTTTATGAAACCCGCTTCGGCGACGTCGGCTATTCTGCCGTCTATGATAACACTCGTATCCAGTATCTTCGTCTCGGTCACCATCCTCGTGTGAACCCGTCTTGCGGCCTGCTGTTCGGTTTCCTTTGCCTTCCTGTAGCCGATGGTAATTCCGGCGTGGAAAAGAAAAAGGAAGAACGCCGCCGAGATTAAAGATGATATCTCTCCCGGAAGCGCGAACCCAGAAATAACCTCCCTGACTGCAAAAAAGGATAGGGAGGCCGCGGCTATTCCAATAGCGGCTCCAAGAAAAGACCTGGGTGTATAGTTCCGGAGGTTATGTTCGAGCACGAGCGCGATACCCGTGGATACTGCTCCTAAAAGAACAGCCGCGCCGGCTGCAATAATGATGTCGTAGTGCGTATAGGCTATAAAAAAGCCCGTTGCGGCACCTAGTATAAAAAATAGAACCTTTGTTTTCATTTCTCCCTCACCGCAATCCCTGCCCCTCTTGTATGGATTCGGTTACGACTAAGTATAAGTAATCGCTAAATTTTCACAAGTTTACGAAAGAGAGCTTCGATTAAACCATGAAATAAATAGATGTCAGTCTTATACCCGGGCGTGCTTTCGATTACTTGTTCCGGAATCCGCAAGGGGAGCTGAAATTGTTATTTTTTTATAGTAAAGCCATCAAGACTTGCCGCTATTCACGGCGTCTATCACCTTAACAATTTCATCCACAACTCTCACATACTTGCTTCTTCCGGTGCCCGGGGGTTTTGCCCTTCCGTCTATACCGACGTCTGCAAGGACTTCCCCCGTAGTTTCATCGACCAAAGTAACCCTGACCTGAACGGACATTTTTCCTTTATCATCAAAACCCTGAAAAATATATTCACAGTATTTACAGCCGCGGGTATATCCGCTGACTATTCCGTCGACCAATAGGGTCTTCTGACCCCCGGACGACTCAAAATCGTCAGTTCGGCTTATAACCTTAAACTTGTCCTGTGTCCTAAGCTCCTCAGCCACCATATCCGCGATTACCGTGCCGGAATCATAAGGCACCCATTCCAGATCCGTTTTTCTAAAGTCCGGAATCAGAACGACTTCGTAACTCGAATATGCGGCCTCAGGCGCTTTGAACACATTTACATTGGTCGGGCCTTTGGCACACCCGAATAATAAGAGGAAATTTAGGATTACGCATATATATAAATATCTAGCCACCAGTACGTTCCTCCGTTTTTCGTGGGTTATATTGTATACGATATTGTAATTTGTTAAAGTACCGTCTTTATTTAGATGAAGCGCGCACTTTCGGGGAATCGCCTTCCTCTTCTAATTAAAGAATTAACGGAGAGCCCGGTCCCCTTGCCGCGCGTATGATTTCTATATAAAAAAAAATCGGAACTACAGTAGGATCCTATTTCTGCCGGCCGGTCTCAGAAGTGGGGAGGGCCCGGGCCACGCGGTCGGTCGGGAGAGAAACCCATGAGCCATTATAACCTGGTCAGTTTCACCGGAATATTCATACTGGCCGGATTCGCATGGCTTATTTCCACTGACAGAAGGAATGTCAATTACCGGGTGGTAATATGGGGAATTTCGCTTCAACTCCTGTTCGGCGCGTTTATATTCCTCCTGCCGGCGGGGGCAAAGGTGTTCCTGTTCGTTAACGATATTGTAGTAAAGGTCCTGGGCTCGGCCTCTGCGGGCGCGGAGTTCCTTTTCGGAAGGCTCGCGCTGCCTCCGGGCAGCCGTAACGCCGCGGGGGAGGACTCACTCGGGTTCTTTCTGGCTTTCCAGGCCCTTCCCGCGATAATCTTTTTCTCGGCGCTCATGTCCATTCTCTACTACGCGGGCGTTATGCCGAGGGTGATAAAGGGCTTCTCCTCCCTGTGCTCAAGATTAATGAGGGTGTCGGGGGCGGAATCCATGAGCGTTGCGTCGAATATCTTTGTCGGTATCGAGTCCCTGCTGACAATAAAGCCTTTTCTCAATCAAATGACCCGCTCCGAGCTCTGTACCGTTCTGACCGCGGGGATGGCGACCGTTTCGTCGAATGTTCTCGCCATATATATTTTCAGTCTTAAGAGTGAATTCCCCACTATAGCGGCTCACCTTGTCTCGGCTTCCATACTTTCAGCTCCCGCCTCTCTGGTCATGTCCAAGCTCATACTCCCGGAGGACTCAGTCCCACTGACCCTGGGGATGAAGGTCGAACCTTATTACGAAAAAGAGGCTAGCCTCTTCGAGGCGGTGATTGGCGGAGCGGAGGGCGGGCTCAGGCTCATCGCGGGCATAGTCGCACTTCTCGTCGCGGTGCTCGGGCTGGTCGCTCTCCTTGACCTCGTTACAGGGGGTCTCGGCTCATATATCAATAATTTTGTCGGAATAAATGTCGACTGGTCTCTCAAAGGGCTGCTCGGATACTTATTTTATCCCTTCACACTCGTGATAGGGGTTCCCCTGCCTGACGCTTATCAAATATCTAAAATAATCGGCGAGCGCGCCGTGGTGACGGAGATCGTTTCCTACCAGGACCTCGCGCGGGCGATGAAGGAAGGGATAATTATCGACCCCCGTTCCCCCGTGCTTACGGCCTACGCGCTGTGCGGGTTCGCTCACGTTGCCTCGATGGCTATATTCGTGGGCGGCGCCGCGGCCCTTGCTCCGTCGAGAAAAAGGGATATCGCCTCCGTCGGATTCAGGGCGCTCGTAGCCGCCACCCTCGCATGTCTTATGACCGCCTGTATCGCAGGCGTTTTCTACATGGGCAAATCCGCCCTTCTCGGTTGAGACGTAGTTTCTTAATAGAGGCCCGAAACCAAGGCACGCGCATATGCCGGACGGATAGGGGCCTCTAAACAGGCATCGAGGAGGGGTTAGAATGCAGAAGGCAGTTTCATACGAGGCGGCTTTTGACGGAATCGACTATGAATCCCAGGAATTATTATTGGAGGAGACAGTTCCGTCGGAAAGCATGGAATACGATTTCCCGGAAGGGGACGACGTGCCCGAAAGCGGACCTTATGCGGAAAGCCGCGGACCCGGGCCCGGACACCTCAACCAGGAGCTCAGGCTCGTAAACGCTTACTTCAAAGAGGTGGGTACGGAATCCCTACTGACGAGGAGGGAGGAGATCGAGATTGCCGCCAAGATGAAGGAATGCGAGGCGCATTCGCTCCGTATTAAGAAGGCGATAAGTCAGATACTTGGCAGAAAGCTCTCCGGCGACAGCGGGCAATGCGCGGGTGAGCTAAAGGTCCTCGCCGACGAATGCAACGCTAAGCCCGGGATGAAGAGCGTCGATAGAGGGCGTTTGAGAAAGCTCGTTTTTCTTCTCGAAGCTTACATGAGAGCCGAAGAGAGGTTAAAGAACCGGTTTATAAGAGCCAACCTCAGACTCGTCGCGAGCCTGGCAAAGAAATATGTAGGGAGGGGAATCCCTTTCCTCGATCTGATACAGGAGGGGAACCTCGGCCTTATCAAGGCTGTCGAGCGGTTCGACCATACAAGGGGCTTCAGGTTTTCAACCTATGCCTGCTGGTGGATTAATCAAGGGATGATAAGGGGGGTATTTAACCAGACCAGGACTGTGAAGATCCCTGCGTATGTTCTCGAAAAGGCAGGGAAGGTCTGGACTGAGCGCGGGAAATTCGTGGAAGAAAACGGAAGGGATCCTTATCCATACGAGCTCGCGGCCTCAGTCGAAATGAGCGTGGAGAATGTTAAACAGATACTGGAATCGGGAAACGGGATCAGGATGGTCGGACTCGACTCCCCTGTTTGGGCGGGCGAGATGGCTACGTTTATGGATTATATTCCTGATTTGAATACGACTCCCGTGGACTCGCTCATTGCCGAGGTCTCAATACCCGAAAGCGTCGAGCGGGCTTTACATATACTGGATGAAAGGGAAAGGGAGATAATAAAGATGAGGTTCGGCATAGGCTATCAGGGGACGTTCACCCTGGACGAGATCGGAAAGAGGTTCGGTCTGACAAGGGAAAGGATAAGGCAGATAGAAAAGAAAGCCCTCTCGACCCTAAGGCATTCCGATTCGGCGCCGGCGCTGAGGAGCCTCATCGAACATTAATTCATACTTTCACAAGTCGAGCATTCACGGCTCTGTCCTCATTTCTAACCCTGCACCGTAAAATTTTATGATACCCGCCAATACGAAATAAATGTTGGGTTACAGGGGTTTGCAATCTTCTGAGTCCCCTTTTCGATTGGCTTAATCGGCAAATTTACAGGAGTTCCTTGACAGCGGGGTTATACATGTTAGTATTTTACCAACTGGTCAACTATAAGGTGTTGAGTTAAATGGGACGCACGAGCGACACAAAGGAAAACCTCATAAACAGCGCAATAGAGCTCATAGGGACACGCAGCTACAACGCGGTGGGGGTTCAGGAGCTTTGCGAGCACGCAGGGGTAAAGAAGGGGAGTTTCTATCATTTTTTTCCTTCGAAGCGCGACCTCACTCTGGAGGCCCTAGATCTGATATGGAAGAAATTCAAGGAAGAGACACTCGACCCGGTTTTTAATTCCGATGCTTCGACACTCGATAAGTTTGAGACACTGCTCAGGATGTCTTATGAACACCAGTCCAGCAGGAAGGACTGCACGGGATGTATGACCGGCTGCGGGTTCGGGAACCTGGCCCTTGAGCTGAGCACTCAGGACGAGGGGATAAGGAAGAAAATAGAGGTGATTTTCTGCGAGTGGACCAAGTATTTAGAAATGGTAATTATTCAAGCCGTCAAAGAGGGCGTGTTCCCCCCTAAAACGGACCCTGCTGCCACATCGCTGGCCATGGTCGCCTATATCGAAGGGATGATATTGCTGGGTAAGACATTTAACGACCCATACATGTTAAAAAGGCTCGGCGAAGGGGTATTACAACTCTGTATATCAAGAACGGATACGGCGGAAGCGTATTCAGTGGGTTAAGGGGTTTATATATGTCCTTTTGTCAAAAAATAAACAGACCGGTCAACTATATTATTGAATCAGGAGATGCAATTATGAAATCTGATAGATCTGCTCATGAAAGGATGATTTCGGTGTTGAGCCTCGGGAATAAAACCGGCTGGGGGGGCGAGCGCGGTGTAAGCGACCTCACGGATGAGGACCTCGTGAGCCTGTACGTTGCCCGGCGTGATGAAGAGGCGTTTAACGAGCTCGTGAACAGGTACGGGGACAAGGTCTACAGGCTCGCCTACAGGATAACGAGCAGCCAGAACGACGCCGAGGAAATACTACAGGAGGTGTTTCTCATACTCGTGGAAAAACTGTCAACGTTCAGGAAAGAGTCCAGGTTTTCGACCTGGCTCTATAGAGTCGCTTCGAACGCGAGCTTCATGTATATAAGGAATTCGAGAAGGAGCAGCGAGAAGGAGCTGAGCCTGGACGATTATAAGCCCTATAACGACTACGGCGTGCTCGAAGGGGTCGAGGAGAGGGATTGGAGCGGCAGGCCGGATTCGCAGCTCCTGGGAAAGGAGGGGACGAAGCTGATAGAAAGGGCCATAGGCGAGCTGCCCGAGGAATACAGGGTGGTCTTTCACATGAAGGATATTGAAAGACTCACGAGTAAGGAAATTTCGAGGATACTGAAGCTTTCCGTGCCGGCAGTGAAATCGAGGGTGTTGAGAGCGAGGCTCTTCCTGAGGGACAAGCTATCGGAATATTATTCGGAGCTCTATAACGGCTAGATTATTCCCGCACGGCGTCTTTGAGTATGGGCTCGAGCTCCCCGGACTCATTCATCTGGACGCATATGTCGCATCCGCCGATGAACTTTCCGCCGATGAATAGCTGGGGGAGTGTGGGCCACTGGGAATACTCCTTGATCCCCTGCCTGATTTCGGGATCGGCAAGCACGTCGACGGTTTCGTAGTCAACCCCGTAGGAATTGAGAATCTGCACGACTTTCGCGGAAAATCCGCACTGCGGCATCTCCCTGGTTCCTTTCATAAATAAAATCACTTTATTCTTCGCGACCTGCGAGTCTATTTTCTTGAGTACGTTTTCCATTTTTACTGCCTCCCGATGCCTTAAAAGGCTGCAACAAATTGAAAAGCCCGATTATCCGGGCCCCGGACTTCTATTTAATCTTTTCCCACTGCTCGGGGGTATAGGTCTTGAGCGATAGCGCATGAATCCTTTCCTTCATGGCGTCGCCAAGGACTTTATATACCAGCTGATGGCGCTCGAGCAGCGTCTTCCCGTCAAATGTGCCTGAAACAATAACCGCTTCGAAGTGTGTTCCGTCCCCGTCCACATCGACTGAGGAGCCCGGCATGCCGGCCTCTATCATAGCCTTGATTTCCTTCGGATCCATCGTGGTTAGTATATATGTTTTTAGACCCCTTTCAAGAAACGGGCCGCCGCACGGTATGTTGTAAAGCGTGGAACAGAAACCTATACTTTGGATATGAGCTGGAAGACGGTGGTCGGAATTATCATTGTTATTATAGCGGTTTTCGGCATATCGAAGCTCTTTGGGCATCTCGGGGAAAGGCGCGAAACCTCGACTTCCTATCTGCAGGAGATGGCTCATACGACAAAAAATGTAAGGAAGCTCAAGGAAGACAGGTCGAAGCTCATCGAGAACCAGGAGAAGACCCTTCTTGACCAGGAATAGACCGGCATAAGTGATTTCGGCTCCGTCTGTCATGATAATGTCGGTTTGTTTTATGCTTTTGGATAAACCCCGATCTGTTAGAGTCTGATGCGAGATGACAAGCAAATTCGGCGTGAGACCGGAGAAGGAAAAAGCCCTGAGAGACAGGATGGCGGAGCTGGGCGTCCATGAAAAAGACCTTGAGGAGACGTTTCTCAGGTCGGGCGGGCCCGGCGGGCAAAACGTCAACAAGGTCTCCACATGCGTGCGGCTGAAGCATCTCCCGACGGGAATCATGGTCAGGGCGGACAAAGAACGCTCCCAGGGGCTCAACCGGTTTCTCGCGCGGAGGGTGCTGGTCTCGAGGATCGAGGAGAGGGTATCCGGCAAGCCTTCCCCGGAGGGGGTCAAGAGGGAGAAGCTTCGGAAGCAGAAGAAGAGGAGGGAGAGGAGAGCGAGAGCGAAGTCCATGCCTGAGTAAATCCCGACTGCCCCTATTGTTCCTTCACTTTATAGAGCTTGTAGCCGCCGATTTCTTTCTCGAGATTATAATTATCATTAATGAACTCATCATGTTATTAAGAGTTCGTAATTAATATGTATTAATATGTATTGTGTTGATGCGCCGGGCTTGCTCCCGCTAATGAAATTTATCAGGCATCGATTATGGAATTGCGCCCGTAATAAATTGCTTATTAATTTGCCGTGCAGAAATTGACAATGACAAGACACGAGCTGTAAAATTACAATTTTGGCTGGGGTTAATATCCCGAGCTCTCTTTAATCTAAAGGAGGATGCCTGCCGTGACAAAATCAAGGAAGTACGTCCCTCTCGTTATTTTCATCATTTCATTACTAGCGATTTTCTTAATATTAGGACCATCCAGATTTAACAAACCTGTGAAAGGGAGCTCCGATTCGCTGAGCGTTCGTACGGAGAACGACTTCGTGACGGACCCCGGTCTGGTGGCGCTTCCCGACGAGGACATAGTGGTCGTGCTGCTCGAGTCCCGGGACTGTAACGTGCTGGAGAAGGACACGGGAGGGAAGGGGTACGACATTATTCCATACAGGTACGAGACCTCCATGGAGCAGACGTTCTGCTGGGAGGACCGTAACAAGGACGCGGGTCATTACATGGTGCTGGTGAACGACGAAGGGGTGGAGACCCTTCAGGTGAACGCGAACGGGGAGTGCGCTGCGGGTGTGGTGGAGCCCGGGGATTACGAGATGCGCGTGTATCACGACGCGGAGACGGAGAAGAACGTGGCGGTGTTCATAGTTCCCGAGAGCGGGAAATCGACGCTCAGCACTGCGTCGGACGAGACATTGAATAATATATCGACGTTCCTCGACACGGATAAGTGCGCGGGTTGCGACCTGAGCGGCGCAAACCTTTTCAACGCCGACCTCAGCGGTGTGGACCTGGAGGGGGCTAAGCTGAACGACGCGATACTTGCGAACGCGAACCTGAGGGGGGCTAACCTGTCAGGGGCGGAGCTCAGGAACGCGGACCTCACGGGGGCAATCCTTGTGGGTGCTACGCTTTCGGGGGCCGACCTCACGAACGCGGTGCTGATAAACTCGGACCTTTCTGACGCCGATCTCACGGCTGCAAACATGGAAGGCGCGGATATTACGGGGGCCTTTTTCGGCGATAACGTCACCTCGGGGGCGTTTCTCGCAAACGCCGGACGTGATGAGGCGGATACAGGGGACGTAAGCGAACCGGGAGCCGATCTTAGCGCCGCCGAGACGGATACATGCCAGCTCGACAGGCTCACGCCGGGAGACGGCACCAAGGACCTTCTGATATCGGCCAGATGTGATGTGCCGGCGGGTGTATTCCTCTACCAGAATGTAAACATTATAAAAAACGGCGTACTAGTTTTCGCGGACACCGGCGGGGAGACGCATTTCTGGGCCAAATCGATACTGGTTGAGAAAGACGGGCTGATATTGGCAGGCACGACAAAAACACCTTTCGGGACCAATAAAGGGGTCCTCACCATACACCTCTACGGGAGCGACGCCGACAAGACGGGCATCACGTGCAGAAGCCCCCAGCAGACTTCCTCTGACCCTCCATGCGGCATAGACAAGGCCGTTTGGGACTCGAACGGGGGATCCCAGGTTACGCTCCCCGGAGACGTTAAGGATCGTTTCTACCAATACACGAATCACGATAACGCACAGGGTGAAACGGGGTTCTTCGGAAGGAAGGTCTTCGCGGTATCTTACGGCGGGACGATTGAGCTCTTCGGCAAAAAAGGCGCGACATATAAGGACAAAGTGGATAATTGGGATTCGGGGACGAGCTGGATCAGGCTAAAGAACGACAAGGACGCTACCAAAACCACTATATTCCTCGACCGCGACGTGGACTGGGAGGCCGGTGACAGGATCGTGGTCACAACCACGGACTATCTGCCGGGGCATTCCGAAGAGCTGCAGATTATAGAGAAAGAGGGTCCGAGGAAGCTGAGTGTCACGATAATAGATCCGAAAACCAATCAGCCGCCGGCAGGGTGCGATAAGAAACCGCTGGACGCGGGCAAGTGCGGCCTCAGGTGGGTGCATAACGGGGATACTTACCCTGATACTGACTTCAACTTTCAGAGTGATGATCTTAAGCGCCTGAGTCTCAATATCAAATTAGCGAACGGCGGGGCCGACAATGGGAAGGCGCTCGCGGAGACGCGCGCGGCGGTCGCGCTCCTGACAAGGAGCATACGCATAGTGTCGGCTAGCGACACGATTCCGGCCGAGGCGGGGAGGACATGCAAGTTCGACTGCTTCCCCACGGGCTTTTACGGCGGCCATACAATGTTCAGGCAGGGTATCAAGCAGGTTCAGGTTCAGGGCGTCGAGTTCTACCAGCTCGGACAGGGCGGAAGAAAAGGACGCTACCCCGTTCACCTGCACCTTCTGCGTAAAACGCCGGCCAATACGTTCGTAAAAGACAGCTCGATAAACGAATCCATGACCAGGTGGATTACGTTCCACGGCACGCAGAACGTGACCGCCGCGAGGAACGTGGGCTGGAAGTCGATAGGGCACGGATATTACCTCGAGGACGGGACGGAGACCGACAACAAGCTATATTCGAACATAGGCATATTCGCCCGGGCGGCTATACAAAACGTGCAAAACCCGCGGAATGTGCCGGGAATCCTGGCGTATACCGGAAACAAGGAAGTTACAAATATCGTCCCCTACCACAGCGATTACAGGCAGCCCGCAGTATTCTGGATAATGAACGGATGGAACGATTTCGAATACAACATGGCGGCGGGGGCGAACTCCTGCGGCATATGCTACTGGTGGCTCCCGGGCGCCATAAGCGGCATGTCCCTCGACCAGAAGTGGGAGTCATACGCCTCGCAGCAGGTTAGCGGCAAGGAGGGAAACACGCCGCTCAAGAATTTCAAGGGCAATTACTGCGCGTCGGCGATGACCGCATTCAACACCACGGGGGATATCAGTATCTGTAACGGCGTCGGAGGTCCATTAGACCCGCAAGCCCCGGTCTTACAGCCTGTTACCGTGGGCAACATTTCCCCGAAACCGGAGGATGACAAGTCGAAAGAGAGGTACTATCCGAGGCTCGGGAATCTGCACCGTCCGACTTTTTGTAATAGTACGGACTGCAGCAGTGTTAACACTTGCTCCGCGGGAGAACGGGCGAATTGCGCGGTCGCGGTGCTCGACCGGTTTACGACGGCTTTTAACTGGACCGAGACGAACTTCTCCGCCATGTGGCTCCGCCCGCAGTGGTATCTGGTCATAAACAGCGTGATCTCCGACGTGCAGAACGCGGGGCTCACGTTCGTGACTGGAGGCGACTATACGGAGTCGAATTTTGTCCCCGGACAGTGGCAGCTCGCGAGGCAGAACGTATTTATAGGGCAGACACAGCCCAATAACCCGCTAGCGTCAAGCGCCGGGCCTGTAAATGATAGCACATCTCTTAAATGTGCAAGACGAAAAGACAATAATGCCCCGGTCGGTAATTACTGTTTACTGGAAGACGAGGGCCTGGCCATCCCGCTGAGCAACTTCGCCAATAACCAGCGTTTGTTCAATATCTACGACGGCCCCAGCTACGAAGACTCGAACGCCTTCTTCGATATAAAAAAGACCTTTTTCCCTAACGATAAGTGTAACGTCGGGCAGGGGAACTGCGTAAATAATACGAATTCCATGTACGGCGGCGTCCCGCTCATGCCGTACGATAAAACGAAGAAGCAGTGTTTCCTTCCGCACGCGGCGATCGCGTGGAAACAGCCGAACGGATTCTACTATCCTCCTGCTTTCCACTCGGCGAACCTCTACTTCCGGGACAGCGTGGACATACGTCACTTCGTCATAGAGCCGCTGTTCGTACAGGGCAGTAAGTTCGCGTTTCAGAGCGACGATGAACGCGTGAAACAAAATTACTGTACCTTCTCATTAAACAACCCCGAAGGTTTCGGGGGATCGTTCGGTAATTTCTCGGCTATAGACAGGCAGACAATACTCAACGACGACGACGGCTCGCTCACCGGTCTAAAGAATACGATCTCCGTAAACGAGGACGCGTTCTTTAACGCTCCGACCGAGACGATCGAGTGCCAATCCGAAGGCACGGCCAAAACGAGCCCTTATGACTATGTGACGACAGTGGTTTATCCCGGCTGTGTGGCTAAAAAGAACTGCGGCGGGGTGTGTAAAATCGACAAGAAGCCGTGCGCCGATGACAGTAATTGCGCATCTATCCCACCCAAGGACAACTCGTGCGACGATAGTAACGCGTTCTGGAACAGCGACTGCGGGAGCTCATTCTGCTACGGAGTGCCGCTTTACCGCCAATTTCTTACCCAAGATGAAGCAAGCAACAAAACGGGCTCGCAAATCCGCATGATGGGTATGAACTTCTTCCAGCGGAGCAACCTGAC
>JAHKKQ010000123.1 GCA_020027805.1 Candidatus Dadabacteria bacterium | reverse complement strand
GGCCAGCCCCTCCGGAGCTGCCACGTCAGGAACGGGGAGACGGCCACGGCCAGGAGCAGGGCGACGAGGAATATATTCAGCACGGGCGCGATCTCGCGCACCCCCGCCAGGATTATGACGATCGACGCGCCCGCGAGGAGCGGGTGGATGTTGAATTTCGTTCTCGAGCTCATATGGACGCGCGCCTGGGGCCGGGATCTTCGCCGCGGCCGCAAGCGCGATAGAATTATACCATTAGAGAAGGGAAGTTTTTACAAAGGGGGTAGGATTCCCGATAAAGAAATTCGGGAATGACAAAAAGTGAAAGATGAGATTGCCGCGTTCGTCTCGTCAATAAAAAAACAAAACCGTTCGTGCTGAGCTTGTCGAAGTATGAATGGTTTTGCATATCGAGGTGCCCCCTCACCCTTCACCCTCTCCCACATGATAGGGGACAGGGAATTAAAATAAAGGACGAACGGGGTGGCGAGTCGCCGCAGACATCCGGGATGCCGGCAGGGCTGGAGAGGTTGTGGAGGGAATCGTAAAATGACACTATGTGTCTGCGTGCCCGTTTACAACTACACGTCGATTGTGTTTACTTAACCGCTTCATGGCGATAATCGGAAAACCCCCCGTGATCGCTCCCCCGTCCGACGGCGGCGGGGAGCTGGTTTCCGCAAAACTCACCGCCGGCCGCTGGGTGCTCGCGGCGACGATTCTCGGATCGAGCATTGCGTCCATAGACGGCACCGCCGTGAACGTCGCGCTCCCCGCGCTCCAGGAAAAGCTCGGAGCGAGTATCACCGAAGCGCAGTGGGTGATAGAGGCGTACACGCTCTTCCTCGCAGCCCTCATACTAGTGGGCGGCGCGCTCGGGGACAGGTTCGGGAGGAGGCGCGTATACGCGCTCGGCGTCGGGCTCTTCGCAATGTCGTCCGTGCTCTGCGGGCTCTCCCAGTCCATATACCAGCTCATCGCGTTCCGCGCGCTCCAGGGCGTCGGAGGGGCGCTCCTCATACCGGGGAGCCTCTCTATAATTACGGTCTTCTTCAGCCCGGGCGAGAGGGGTAGGGCTATAGGGACGTGGTCCGCGTTCTCCGCGATAACGACCGCGTTAGGCCCCGTGCTGGGCGGATGGCTCATAGAGAACGTTTCGTGGAGATGGATATTCTTCATCAACGTCCCGATAGCGGCCGCGGTGCTGACGATGCTCTTCCTCCGGGTGCCCGAGAGCAGGCGCGTGCTCTCGAGGGGCAGGGTGGACTGGGCGGGCGGGGTCCTCGCCACCCTCGGACTGGGGGGCATACTGTTCGGCCTGATCGAGAGCTCTAACTACGGGTTCGGGAGCGCGTTCGTGATCGCGTCTCTCGTGCTCGGAGCGCTGGCCCTCATATGCTTCGTCATAGTCGAAGGGAGGGAGGAGTCGCCCATGATGCCCCCCGGGCTATTCCGCTCCGCAACCTTCACGGGGGCGAACGTCGCGACGCTCTTCATGTACGGCGCGCTCGGAGGCGTGTTCTTCTTCCTGCCGTTCGCGCTCATCCAGGTCTACGGATACACGGCGACCGAGGCCGGGGCGTCGCTCCTGCCTATAATCCTGATAATATTCGCCCTCTCGCGCTGGGCCGGAGGGCTCACGGATAAATACGGGGCAAGGGTCCCTTTCGCGGCGGGCACGGTCGTGGCCGCCGCGGGCTACCTGTCCCTCGCGCTTTTCAACGGGGAAGGCAGCTTTTTCAGCACCGTTTTCCCCGGCATATCGCTCATCGGGTTCGGCCTCGCGCTCAGCATAGCGCCCCTCACTACGGCCGTCATGAACGCGGTCGAGGTCGAATATTCGGGGGCGGCCTCGGGGATAAACAACGCCATGGCCAGGTTGGCGGGGCTCCTCACTATCGCCGTTCTGGGGATAGTGATACTCCATGTGTTCAACGGCTACCTCGACGCCGGGATGGACGCCGCTTCCGTTCCTCATCATGTGAAGGAGCTAATGGATGGCGAAAGGATAAAGATGGCCGGCGCTGAAATACCGGCTGCCCTGGGTCCGGAGATGACTTCCAAACTTGGACGCATAGTGCGGGACTCCTTCATCAGCGGGTTCGACATAGTGCTCTACATCGCCGCCGCGATGTCGCTCCTCGCGTCGGTTATCGGCCTGGGGACTATCGGGAGGAAGGGGGGCGGATAGCACCCGGGGGCCGCTAATGTGTGTGGCGCGGGTGTGTGTGACGGACTGAAAGAGGGCGCATGCCCCGAAGGGCAGTTCTGCGAGACCCCGGCCGGGAAGTGCTCGGCGCCCGCCGTCGAGGGTCTATGCATGGAGAAGCCCGGGATGTGCACTAAGGATTACAACCCCGTCTGCGGGTGCGACGGCAAGACGTACGGGAACGACTGCGGGAGGAAATCTGCGGGCGTGAGGAAGGACCACAACGGGAAGTGCGACGCTGCCAAAAGCTCGCGCACAGCGCCGGGACAGGCGTGCGGGGGGCTCGACAATATCAAATGCCCGGACGGGCAGTTCTGCGAGATGGAGTTCGGACGGTGCAAGGGGCTTAACGAGATAGGCACGTGCATGGAGAAGCCCGGGATGTGCACGCAGGACTACGTGCCCGTGTGCGGGTGCGACGGGAAAACGTACGGGAACGACTGCGGGAGGATGTCGGCGGGCGTGCCCAAGGACCACGACGGGGAGTGCGCTCCTGAAGAATAGGGAGGGGGCGTGCATGAACGCACGCAGTGTGGGTTACGAAAAGACACACGGTGTGTGTTTCTACGAAAAGACAAAGAAAGGAAATCTTATTTCTTCTTTGTCTGGATACAAAGAAGCAAAAATCACACACGTAGTGTGGATTATGAAGAGACTGTACATAATTTGCTAAAAATCTTATGTTGAAGCTAAAATCTTTCAAATGGACTGCTGAAAGATTTTCACGCTTAAACACGCGATTTTCTTGACGCAAATTCTGTAATGTCGGAAATAATCACCCTTCGACAGGCTTCCGGCTTCGTCGAGACTTCGCCGGATCACCCAACGGCTCATAGCCTATGGGCGACGTGCGGCAGGCAGGACGTACGGGTTTGGTTGAGCAGAGTTGGTGCCTAGGATCGTATGCCTGCGGAGGCTATCCGCCTCGGTTTCACCCGACCTCGCCATATCAGGCCGGAGCCTCCGAGCTCTCATTACCCCCGTTTGCCAGCGGATGCTATCCGCCTATTACTAAAATTAGTCGTTGACCCGTTCTCCTGCATCCATGAAAATTAGGGTAGCTAGGTAATCCCGCCGGACGCTTCTTCCGTTAGTCGGTATTTTTAATGTCCGACCGGGACGGGTATCTTGTTAGACAGGGAGCGCAATATTCGCATCGCAGTGAAAAGAAGAATTATCTTCATATTGATGATCCCGCTTTTATACGCAGCCGCCTCGTGCTATGACGCGGCGGAAAAGGATATGAGCGTAATGAAATTCCCGGTGTCCGAGCCCGGGGAGTTCAAGGCGCTCGACGCACCGGTCATAGACAGGGCCGTTACGAGCGACGGGAACGGCTCTCTGTACGTGGACGCGGGCTCGCCAGTGAGCGTTCCGTTGTACACGGTGGATGGCTCGGGGTTCGGGCACGCGCGCGTAGCGTATAAGGCGATGCTGAGGACCGAGGGCCTTACGGCCGTTGGGGACTCGAAAGGCATCGCCTATCTCGAAATGAAGGTCCGCTACCCCGGGGGAGAGGAGCTCATTTCCCGCGGCCCAGCGGTGCCGCCCACGGGAACGACCGGGTGGATGCCCGGAGAGGCGGTGATATACCCGGATAAGGGCGTCACACCCGAGAGCGTATCGCTCGCCCTCGTAGTCGACGGGAAGGGGAAGGTATGGATAGACGACGTCGTGCTTTTAACACAGCCGCTCAGGCTCGAATACCTTTTCTGGGGGCACGCGGTTGTCTGGATCGTGCTCATCATATATATTTATTACCTGCTCGGGAAACAAAGGAGACTCGGGAGCGAGCTTGCGGCGCTCGGGAAGGGGTCGTAGACCCAGCATTATGCAGGCTTCGCTGCGTTTGTCTCTGAAAGGGTGAGAGAATGCTGAAGGGGAAATTAAAATTCATAATAGCCATCGCGGTTATCGCCCTCGGCGTGAGCTATCTCGTTTACGGCGGGGTCAGGGATACTATGGTCTATTATTTGACCGTGAAGGAGCTCAAGAGCAAGGTCCCCTCCGTTTACGGCGAGAGGGTCAGGGTGTCGGGCAAGGTCGTGCCGGGCTCGATAAAGCACGGACCCGACGGGTCGCTCGAGTTCAGTATCTCTGACGGTGGGGGCGACGTAGACGTCGCCTACTCCGGAATAGTGCCCGATATTTTCAAGGACGACGTGGAAGCGGTGGTCGAAGGCCAATACGGGAGCGACAACGTCTTCGCCGCCGACGTGCTTCTGGCCAAATGCCCGACCAAGTACGAGTCAACGGAAGCGTTATATAAAAACGGGTCCGAGGGCAAAGGGGTGAAAACCTACTGATGGTCGAAACGGGCAAGATATCCATATTCCTGGCGTTCGCCGTATCGATATATGTCGTCTGCGCTTCTGTTTACGGCGCGAGGGCGGGGAAAAGCGATTTCGTAGAGAGCGCCCGAAACGGCATGCTCGCCGTCTGCTTTCTTCTCATAATCGCGACTGTCGCTCTCGTACACTCCCTGGTTAACCTCGATTTCAGCCTCAAATACGTCGCGCTCAACACGAGCACGGACCTCCCGATGATATACCGTATCACGTCCCTCTGGGCGGGGCAGGCGGGCTCTTTACTCCTGTGGGCGCTCATACTCTCGATATACTCTGCGCTCGTCGTCCTGGATACCCGTACGAGGTCGAGGCTCCTCATGCCTTACGTCGTCGCGGTGCTGGCGGCCATAACGGTCTTTTTTACATTCATCGTCGGCTTCGTCGAGAACCCGTTCGAAACCCTCCCTGTCGCACCTCTCGAAGGCAGGGGGTTAAACCCCATACTCCAGAACGCATACATGGTCATACACCCGGTGATGCTTTACCTCGGCTACGTCGGGGTGAGCGTGCCTTTCGCCTTCGGCATGGGGGCACTCTTGAGCGGGCAGCTGGGGGACGAATGGATAAAGTACTCCCGTAAATGGACGCTCTTAGCGTGGACGTTCCTGAGCGTGGGGCTCCTGCTGGGCGCGCGCTGGGCGTACCTCGAGCTCGGATGGGGCGGGTACTGGGCGTGGGACCCCGTGGAGAACGCGGCGTTCATGCCGTGGCTCGCCGCGACGGCATTCGTCCACTCGGTCATGATCCAGGAGAAGAAGGGCATGCTCAAGAAATGGAACATGGCCCTCATCATACTCACCTTCTTCCTCGCGGTGTTCGGGACCTTCATAACCCGAAGCGGCGTCATATCGTCGGTCCATTCATTCGCGCAGAGCGACATAGGCCCGCTCTTTTTAGGCTTCATTGCATTCATACTGCTTTTTTCGTTCGCTATGTTCCTCTACCGGATAAGGGACCTCGAATCGGAGAACAGGTTCGACTCGATACTTTCCAGGGAAAGCGCGTTCATATTCAATAACCTGCTCTTCCTGGGAGCCGCGTTCGCCGTTTTCCTCGGGACGATATTCCCGATTATGTCTGAGGCGCTCACGGGGAACAAGATCCTCGTAGGCTCTCCATATTTCAACCGTGTGAACGTCCCGATAGCGCTCGTCCTTATTTTCCTCATGGGCGTTGGCCCGCTTATATCGTGGAGGAAGGCTTCCAGGGAAAATCTGATGAAGAATTTCATGGTCCCGCTCGTAACCGGGGCGGTTACGGCCGGCGTGCTCATTGCGCTCGGGGTGAGGGAGGTTTACGCGGTCCTTTCGTACGCCTTCTGCGCTTTCGTCACGGCGACCGTATTCACGGAGTTCTTCCGCGGAGTCGCGGTGAGGAGCGGAAGGGGCGAGAACCCCGCGCTCGCATTCGTGCGCCTGGTGTCCAGGAACAAGAGGAGGTACGGCGGGTACATAGTACACATCGGAGTCGTCCTGATAGTGATAGGCATCACGTCCTCCTCCGTATTCGTGACGGAGAAGCAGGCGACCCTCACCAAGGGCCAGTCGCTCGAGCTGGGCGGCTATACGCTCACGTTTCAGGGCATAGAGCAGTACACGAACGACGCTAAAAACGCGACCGTGGCGAAACTCGAAGGGTATAAGAACGGGAAGCCCATAGGGCCGGTATCGCCGGAAAAGAACGTCTATAAGTACGAGGGGAACCGCGATATAAACCAGGAGACGGAAGTCGCGCTGAGGTCCACGTTCACCGACGACCTGTACGTGATACTGATGAGCTACGGCAGTGACGGAACGGCGACGATACGGGTCATGGTGAACCCGATGGTGAGCTGGATATGGGCGGGCGGAGTGGTGCTTCTCATAGGGGCTATCGTAACCATGTGGCCCGGCGGACGGAAAGAGCGGGAGGAGGTTTTCGTCAGGTACACGCTTCACGACAGGGACAGGACCGCCAAGGTGTAATAATTCTCAGCAGCTATTTTCACGAATCATAAAAGGGACAGATTTGGAAACCATACTGGCTTTAGCTATCGCTCTACTTGCCGCTCTCTTCATATCCATGCCGTTTTTTTTCAAAAGCAAAACGGCGGCGGGGGACGAATATTTCCCCGACCCCCGCGCGGAGAAAGCGAAAGAGCTCGGATCGAGAAAAGACTCTCTCTTGACGGCTATAAAGGACATAGAGTTCGATTACGGGCTCGGGAAGCTGTCGCGCGAGGATTACGAGGAGCTCCACGGGAAGTACAGGTCGGAAGCCGCCGGGCTCCTTGAAGAGATCGACTCTCTCGGCGCCGGGGCTGAGGCGGACGGCGGCGACGATGACGATATAGAGAAGGAGATACGCGCACAAAGGGGCAAGTTCGTATCGTCCTACGACGACGAGGAGCTCGAGAAGGAGATACTGCGCGCGAGGGAGGCTTCCTGGAACGACGGCCCCGAGCGGTTCTGCCCGAAGTGCGGAAGCGGCTGCGCTCGGGACGACCTCTTCTGCTCTAAATGCGGCGCGAAGCTCAATCAGACGGAGACACAAAATGCAAGGCCGCTATAGCGCATTAATACTGCTCGTTTCTTTTATAACCCAATTGTTGATTGCGGGGACGTACGCGTCGCATGCCCAGAACCCGCACGACATGGACACGATGGGGAAGGACCTCTTCATCGAGAACCGCTGCGTGAGGTGTCACACGATCGGGAGGGGGAGGTTCGTGGGGCCGGACCTCAAGGGCGTCGGGGACAGATACGCGCGCGAAGAACTGATAAAGTGGATAGAGAACCCCCAGGCCGTATATCAGGCGACCGGGAAGATGCCCGTAAACGAGGGGTATCCCCCCATGCCGCCCATGGATATACACCCCATGGCCGCACAGGCGATAGCCGATTACCTGCTGTCGGTCAAGGTAAGACCCGATACCGGCAAGGGCGGGATCATCACGGGCAAGGTGCTCGACAAGACGAACGACCGGGCCGTGCCGGGGGTTAAAATAACGCTCACTTCTTTCATGGGGGATAAGGAGACCAGCACGACAGACGCGGATACTTCGAAAGACGGCGCATTCGCTTTCGCGTCTCTCCCGTGGGACAGGAGCTACATGGTTACGGTCGAATATAACGGCGCCGAGTACTCGACCGACAAGATGGTCTTTTATCCGGACGAGAACACGAAGACGCTCGATCTGCCCGTTTACGAGCCTACCGACAGCGGGGCGAATATATCCATATCGGAAGGGCACATGATAGTACAGGCCGTCGAGGACGGTCTCTCTATAGCCGACCTCTCGTCCTTCGAGAATAAGGGCGACAGGATGTACGTGGGGAGCGTCGACGTCACCGGCGGCAAAAAGGAGACGCTCAGGTTCAGCGTGCCTCCGGACGCGGCCAATCTGAATTTCATTCACGGGGTCAGCGCCGAAAGCATAGTCAGGACGGAGACAGGATTCTCCGACACGGGGAGCGTCATGCCCGGCCCCAAAAGGGTTGTATTTGCATATACGGTGCCCCTCGGCTCTGGCGGAGGCGCTATAGAGAAGACAATAGAATATCCTACGGAAAATTTCCTCCTCCTCGTCTCTAAATCGAACGAGCAAGTCACGGTCGAAGGGCTCGCCGGGGGGGACGTGGTGAAGATAGAGAACGAGGATTTCATCAAGTGGTCCGGCGAGGGTCTCGCGCCCGGTCACAAGATCTCAATAAAATTCGTGAACCCCAATGCGTGGAAGGATTACATCAAGTGGGCCGGTATCGCGTTTCTCATTCTCGCGGTAGGAGCGGGGATTCTTTATTCCTCGCGTTCCGGGAGAGTGAGCGCTTCAGCCGATGAAAGGAATGAGAAGGGGAGGAGAAACGCGGTCATGCGGAAAAGGAGCGCGCTGATAAAGGAGATCGCCGAACTCGACGACAGGTTCGAGGCGGGGGGAATAGACGAAGCTGATTATAAAAAACTCAGGGAAAACAAGAAGGCGGAGCTTATTGAAGTTACACGGAGACTGCGATTTTGATCACAAGTCTCCATGATGAAACTGGATTATAGACAGAAACGCGAGTCCTGCCGTTTCCGTTCTAAGAGTCCTGGGACCCAGACCCAGGGATGTGAAACCCATTTCACTAGCAAGGAGGACTTCGTTTTCTGAAAATCCACCTTCCGGTCCTATCA
>JAHKKQ010000122.1 GCA_020027805.1 Candidatus Dadabacteria bacterium | reverse complement strand
TATCTGCTATATCGCCCTTCTCATCCTTTATGAGGATGTTGTGGGGACCGTTCATCCATACTGTCAGCGTACCGCCGCTTACAGTCTTGAGCTCGGCCTTTCCGTTGCCCGCCTTTATCTGCTCCGCGAGCGCATCGAAAGTGAGACGGCCCGGCACGACGTGATAAGTGAGCACCTTCGTCAGCGTGTCCTTGTTCTCCGGCTTGAGCAGCGTTTCAACCGTCCCGTCCGGAAGATTTTCAAACGCGTCGTTTGTAGGAGCGAACACCGTGAACGGGCCCGGCCCCTTGAGTGTCTCTACCAGCCCTGCAGCCTTTACGGCCGCTACGAGCGTCGTGTGGTCGGGCGAATTAACCGCATTATCGACTATGTCCTTCGTGGGATACATGTCCTCTCCGCCAACCATAACAGTTGTGTCGGCGGTCGCGGTTAATCCTGCTACGGTAATAACTGCTACCGTTATCGGCAGCATTAAAAGCTTCTTGAATGTCTTGTGCATTTCTGCACCTCCTTGAAATTTCGAATTTGAATGTTTATACGGGAGATGATTTCTTTTGGATCTCTTTTAATCAGGAAATATATATTTCGAAAAAAAGAAATAATACGGGCACTCCATATTATCAGGATATATGTTATATGTAATCAGTATATAATATGAATCGTACGCGGAGTTGCGGCCGGATGATACGGCCGTGACGCTTGAGCGGCAATGTTTGCCGCAACGGCATTCGATTGTTAGGTTAATAAATACGCTCTTTCAATTATACGGACAAAATCGGAATGCGGATCACATTTAATTTGTTATCCCGGAGCCGATTTTGCCGTCGGCGTTTTTAAGTCGAACGGTGGCAGTAAATCGCTGAAGCGTAATACTATACGGTATGCCTAATTTTTAATGGAGGGATTAAACGAGCATCTCGTTTTCTTCCGAAGCGGCTATCAATAAGAAGCAGCCGTTTTCTGTGGATATGCTTTCGTGGGTGCTGTGGGCTTTGGCTCGGATATAGTCTCCTTTCCCGAAAACTTGGCCTCCCATCCTGAGGTCGCCTTCTATTACATAGCACTCTTCAGTATCCGTATGCACATGGTCGGGGAACGTGGCCCCGGGATCCATCCTGACGAGGAGGGTCGCGTAGTTCTTCTCGGGGTTGCGGTAGAGGTTCTTGATCTTTACCCCGTTCATTATTTCGACCCACTCCCCTTCGTTGCCGCGCACGTATAAAAATCCCTCGTGCGTTTTATTATGTTTTTCTTTCTTAATGTTATCGAAAACACGCCCTTCGAGACCCGCGGGAACTTCCAGCGGGGAGGCATCGTAGAGGAGGTACTCGACGACATCGGTGAATGTTTTAAGCTCTTTTTCGATGGAACCGTCCCTTTCCCGAAGCAGCTGCTCGAATTCCTTCTTTTCCGCATCGCCCAGGTTTCCGAGCGCATAAGAAGCCGCGAAGTCCCTGATCTCGTCCTTAGTGTATTTTCGGGTCATGATCGTATTTCCTTTCAGCCTTTCTTATTATATTCCTAAGCTTTACCATTGCAACCCTTATCGTGCTCTTGACCGATCCCACGGGCATATCCAGGTGTTCGGCGATCTCGCTGTGGCTCATCTGGTAATAAAACGAGAACTCGATAACGCGTCTCTGTTTCAATGTCAGCTGATCCAGGGCGTTCCGTATTATTTCCCTTTTCTCTCCGGCGATACAGGAGAGCTCGGCGCTTTCATCCGTGCCCGCCACGTTCTCATCAAACATCTCCTCGGAGGCCAGTTTCTTAGAGATATTCCTCTTCCTGTCTATAGCGCGCCTTTTTGTGATCATGAGAAGCCAGGTCAGCGGCTCGCTCAACTCCGAATTATAGTTTGAAGCGTTCCTCCAAACCTGCATAAAAACCTCCAGCGCCACCTCTTCGGCCTCATGGGTATTAGAAATGACCCTGTAAGCCATGCCGTAAACAAGATTGACCGTCTGCTTATAAAACACCCTCATCGCGTCCTCGTCGCCCTTTGAAATCCGGGAAATCAAATCCCGTAGTTCTTGCTGTTCTTTGACGGCATGAGGACCAATGTTCGGAGCTGAGGGATTCATGTATCGTATGGACAGTACTGGACTAACAATCTTATTGTCTAGTGTTGTTAATGAATTATAACACCATTAACACTAAACATTAGACAATGTCGAAATACAAGTCAATACAATGGCAAAATCCCGCTCATTTACTTATTCGGTTATACGAATGGATTAGATCACAATAATTTTTCTGAAGCGTCACGATTAACGTCAGAGAGCGGCTTCTATTGGGAAAAGTATATCCGCAGTGTGCCCGGGCTTGAATAAACCGCCTGGCATGATTAAATTACTTAAAAGTGTTAGCGGCTGACTGCATAAGATTCAGGCCAGAGACGGATTCGGGCGGCTCCCGCCCGGCCTTGAGGATTTTCCGGATTTCCTGCATATATCCCGGTGTAGTGTATATTTAAGGCTCTGCGATTTTATGCATAAACATAGATAGTTGAGGAGATTAAGTAGATTCATATGAGAAACGAAAGCATCAGAAATATTGCGATCATAGCGCACGTCGATCACGGCAAGACTACGCTCGTCGACGCCATGCTCAGGCAGAGCGGCATATTCCGCGATAACCAGGTCGTGGCGGAAAGGGTTATGGATTCGATGGACCTCGAGAAGGAGCGCGGAATTACGATAATGGCCAAGAACACCGCGGTCCTTTATAAAGGTATAAAGATAAATATAGTGGACACCCCCGGGCACGCCGACTTCGGCGGCGAAGTGGAGAGGAGCCTCAACATGGTGGACGGCACGCTTCTTCTCGTCGACGCGAGCGAAGGGCCGCTTCCCCAGACGCGTTTCGTCGTAAAGAAGGCGCTCCAGAAAAAGCTCCCCATAATACTGGTCATCAACAAGATTGACAGGAGCGACGCCCGCCCCGCCGAGGTGATTAACGAGGTCTACGACCTCTTTATCGAGCTCGACGCGGACGAGGAGCAGATCGAATTCCCGATTATTTACACGAATGCCAAGATAGGCTCCGCCCGGCATAACCTGGGAGAGGATTCTACTAACCTTCTCCCGCTCTTCGATACTATAATTTCAGCGATACCCGGTCCCGAGATCGGGGACGGCAGCGTTACGCAATTCCTGGTTACGAACCTCGACTACGACAATTACGTGGGAAGGATAGCGATAGGGAGGCTTATGAACGGGCTGCTCGAATCCAACAAGAGCTACACCCTCTGCGGCGAAGGTGGCTCGAACACCCCTATCAAGATTTCTGTCCTCTACACCTTCTCCGGGCTCCAGAAGACCCAGGTGGAACGGGTCGAAGCGGGCGATATTGCGTCCATTGCGGGCGAGGACGACGTCAAGATCGGCGATACGATATCCGACCTCGAGAACCCCGTGCCGCTCAAGCGTATAAAGGTGGACGAGCCCACCATATCGATGATCTTCTACGTCAACAACGCTCCCTTCGCGGGCAAGGAGGGGAAGTTCCTCACCTCCCGCCATCTGCGGGACAGGCTCTTGAGAGAGAAGCTCGGGAACGTCGCCATAGAAGTAAAGGAGACTGAGAGGGCCGACGCATTCGAGGTATCGGGGCGCGGCGAGCTTCAGATGGTCGTCCTTATAGAAATGATGAGGCGGGAAGGATACGAATTCATGGTTTCGAAGCCGAGGGTACTGACCAGGATGGAGAACGGAAAGGTAACCGAGCCGGTCGAGCGTATATTCGTCGACGTCCCGGAGGCGTTCGTGGGAGCCATAACGGAGGCTATTTCGTCGAGGAAGGGGCGCATGGAGAACCTCCGTAATAACGGGAACGGGAGGGTGGATATCGAATTCCTCATCCCGTCGAGAGGGCTCATCGGTTTCAGGAGCCAGTTCCAGATACTTACAAAGGGCTCGGGCGTCATCAATACTCTCTTCGAAGGGTATGAGCCGTGGTATGGCCCCATACCCCAGAGGTCTACGGGCGCGCTCGTGTCCGATAGAAACGGAAAGGTGACCACTTACGCGTGCCTCTCCATGGCCGACAGGGGCGAGCTGTTCGTCGACGTCGGGACCGATGTCTACGAAGGGATGATCGTCGGCGAGAGGAACCGGAGCGGGGACCTGAACGTGAACATTACGAAAGAGAAGAAGCTCACGAACATGAGGAGCTCCACTGCCGAGACTACGGTGGTCCTGAGGCCCCCGAGGCCGTTATCACTCGATCAGGCGATAGAGTTCATTGCCGAGGACGAGCTGGTCGAGATCACGCCTCAGAGCCAGAGGCTCCGCAAATTCGAGCTCGCTGCTACGAAAAGGGAGATCGAGCTAAAGCGTGAGAAGAAATACGGCCAGTGATAGTTGTGCCAAAAACCGAATCCTTCTGTTTGTGCGTGAATCTATAAGTCCAGATGGAAAAGCCGTTCAGTCAGTCCTGCGAGAATAATAAAGAACCCATACTCCGTGTATTAAAGGAAGCGTTCAGCAAGGCCGCGCTCGTATTGGAGATCGGGAGCGGGACCGGCCAGCACGCCGTACACTTCGCACGCAATCTGCCCCATCTGATATGGCAGCCCTCCGACCTGCCCGCAAACATACCGGGCATGAAGCTCTGGTTCGATGAAGCGAAGCTCCCTAACATCAAGGAGCCTGTCGTTCTGAACGTCTCTGACGCCATGTGGACGGTGGGGGAAGCGGATGCAATTTTTTCCGCGAACACCCTTCACATAATGGCCGGGTCGAAGGTCGAGTGCATGTTCGACGGCATGGAGCCCGTGCTCAAGGTCGGAGGGGCCCTATGCATCTACGGGCCATTCAATTACGAGGGGAAATATACGAGCGAGAGTAACGAAAAATTCGACGCCTGGCTCCGCGGGCAAAACCCCCAGAGCGCTATCCGCGATTTCGAGTGGGTAAATTCGCTTGCGGAAAAAATTGGCCTTAAGCTCGTCAAAGACCACGAGATGCCCGCGAATAACCGGCTCCTCGAGTGGCGCAAGGCCGTGTGGTCCTGAAGCAACAAGCTCATTACTTAGTATCGAGCACACATTAAACCCGTTCATCCTGAGCCTGTCGAAGTGCGCTTAATTTGTTTTGTCATTGCGAGCGCAGCGCGGCAATCTCATCATTTATTCTATCATTTCGAGCATGGTTCTGAGCATGCGTAAGAACCGGTCGCCCTTGCTAAAGTATCACAAATCCGATTAACGCCGGGAAAATACACAATCAAATTCTAATGGGCGAGGAATCTATCTTTTAAGTCGTCATCCTGAATTTGTTTCAGGATCTCATCTTTATTCTCCTTGTCATTTATTTTATGGTGAACCGGGACTATATTTTATTAATACGTATACGCGCCCGCCCGCTTAGATCGATATGGTTAGAGACATTATTACCCTCGTCGTCGGGAATTATTTCCTGACCTTGCTGATCATAGGCCTGATCGCGGGATTCCTGTCGATCATAAATAAACCGAAGCCCCGCTCCATGAACTTGATTGCCGAGGCTCTCCTGTCTTATTACATGCTTTTCGCTATAGGCATCAACAACCTGGTCAATTTCGTTTTTCACGTTTTTTTCGGAGAGTTGTCCGCGAGCTTTATCGGCTGGGCCGACAGCCCGTTTCAGACGGAGGTGGGCTTTGCGAGCCTCGGGATAGGGATCGCCGGTGTGATGGCGTTCAAGGCGGGATTGCCCTTCCGTGTCGCCACGTACATTCCTCCCGCCGTTTTCTCGCTGGGCGCTGCGGGCGGGCATATCTACCAAATGATAGCCGCGCATAATTTCTCACCCGGGAATGTGGGGCTTGTCCTGCCGACCGACATCGTACTCCCCGCCGTCGGTTTCGTATTGCTATACCTTTCCTATAAACACCCGAAGACTAGTCGGTGAATTGAAGGGGTATATTCCCTCACGGGGAGAATTAACTTAATTCTCCTCAATAACGAGAAATGATTACTAGTCAACGGCCTCTCGAATACAGAAAATAAAATCAGCAGCCAACGCCCCGCACATCAAAACGGCACCCCATTTTCAAAGTTTATTACTTTCTTCTTTTATGTTACATTTCAGAAAAATTTGTTACTTATCGGTCTCAAATTGGGAGATGAAACAATGGGAAAGGTGAAGAAAGATACAGGCTCAAAGCATGAACCGTTTTCGCCGGACAAGGTTTTCTCCGCTGAAGCAAGCAGTAATAAAATCATACCCAATGTTCTGAATTCCCCGCAAAAGTACATCCAGGGAGACGGGGTTCTGAACGATCTCGGACTATACCTCGGGCTAATCCACAGCAAGCACACGGCCGTTCTGGTTTCTGGGGGAGGAAACAAAAGGTTCGGCGGGATGATAACACAAAGCCTAAAACGCTCGGGCATCGCCGGGACCCTCGTCACATTTTCGGGGAAGTGTTCTTTCGAGGAGATCGAGCGCGTGACTGAGTTATTGACGAAAGGGAAAACGCCGGTCGATTCGGTTGTCGCGAT
>JAHKKQ010000121.1 GCA_020027805.1 Candidatus Dadabacteria bacterium | reverse complement strand
AGAGTAAAGGCTTCAGGATAAAGGAGGTCCCTGTAATGCATTATCCGCGTAAAACCGGCAAAACTTCACTCGTAAGGCTTAAGCTCGTAAAAATTCTGTTTCTCTGCCTGGTCCAGAATATCAAGTTGAAAATAGCGTTGATGAAGCAGTAGATGTCCCCATCGCCTGGTGGTCTATAACACATTCTCTACAACTTGCGGAGATAAAACACTGGATCATATGGCCGTTGGCTTCAAGCCCGTAATCGGGTTTTCGGTTAATATTAGTTTTCGAGGGAAGGGCCTTTTGGCTGAGGCTGCCGTATAGGAAAAAAATACAATCATGAGTGGATATAGATGAAGATTGCTGTCATCGGCGCGGGCCCTGCGGGGCTGGCATGCGCGTATCAGCTCGCGAAAGCCGGTGTTAAAACAGACGTGTTCGAAGCAGGCGGCGCCGTAGGAGGGCTCGCAAGATCGTTCTCGTTATGGAACCAGACGGTCGACCTCGGCCCCCACCGCTTTTTCAGCAAGGACCCCCGCGTCAATAAACTGTGGCTCGAGGTCGTCGGACGGGATTATTCGATGGTCGACCGGCTGACCAGAATTCTTTATAAAGGCAAGCTCTATCAATACCCCTTAAAGCCGATCGATGTCGTCCGAAAGCTGGGCGCTCTGGAGACTTCGCGATCTCTCCTGAGCTACATTCATGAGAAAATAATCCCGGAAACGCCGTCTGGCGGAGAGGAAACCTTCGAGAGCTGGGTCGTCAGGAGGTTCGGAAGGAGGCTCTACGAGATCTTCTTCAAGACATACAGCGAGAAGCTGTGGGGTATCCCGTGCAGCGAGCTCGATGCGGACTTTGCGGTTCAGAGGATCAAGAAGTTTAATCTGTACGAGGCCCTGAAAGCCGCGTTTTCCACGGATAAAATAGGCCGGCACAAGACGCTCGTCGACAGGTTCGCTTACCCTGCTGAGGGCACCGGCATGGTCTACGAGCGCATGGGTTCCTACGTTTCGGAGAACGGCGGGAATATTCACCTGAATACGCCTGTCGGAAGGGTTATAAACGCCGGGCGGGAGGTAACCGGTATAGAGTTGAAAGACGGTAGAGCTGCGGCGTACGATCACATCGTATCCACGATGCCGCTCACGCTGCTCGTCCTCGGTTTGGAGGGGGCGGGCGAGGACGTGATTGCCTCGGCGAAGTCTTTGAGGTTCCGTAACACTATTCTCGTCTATTTGAATGTGCAGGACGAAAATTTGTTCCCCGACAATTGGGTCTATATACACTCGCCGCAACTGAGGGTAGGGAGGATCACGAATTTCAGAAACTGGTCGCCTCGCCTGTACAGCGGGGAAAAGAGCTCGATACTGGCTCTCGAGTACTGGTGCGATGAAGCCGACGAGTTCTGGTCGCGGGAGGATGACGTGCTGATCGAGCTCGGCAAGAAGGAGTTGGCGGACGCGGGGCTTGCGCGGCCGGAGGCGGTTACAGACGGTTATGTGTGCCGTATAAACAAGTGCTATCCGGTATACAGGGCGGGGTACAGGAAGCATTTAAAGCCCATAGAGGAGTACCTCGGCGGGATAAAGGGATTGACGGTCATCGGCCGCTACGGTTCGTTCAAGTATAACAATCAGGACCATAGCATATTGATGGGCATTCTGGCTGCCGAGAACATCGTTAACGGAGCCGAGAACGACTTGTGGGCGATAAATACGGATTACGAATATCAGGAGTCGGCATTAATCACTGAGACCGGTCTCGTGGAACTCGGTACTTGAGCCTGACGCGGGTTTTGCATTATTATCATGTTGACTCCGGGTGCCGGGCATAGAATCATCGGTGTATGCGGAACGCGTATGAAAAATGAATTCAGGGAGAGAATCTGGCAGGTTCTGCTGTGGATACTGTTTGCGGGGATCTTGGTCTCTATATTCTTTTATTCCTGGAACCGGGATTTCGACAGGGACGAGTTCGAGCACATGCATACGGCCTGGAAAATCACTCAGGGTCAGGAAATCTACGTAGATTTCTTCCAGCACCATCACCCTTTTTTCAATTACATGATTACGCCCGTCTTCAATGCTTACGGGAGCTCCACCGATACGTTGTTCGCCGGCCGATACGTCATGCTGCTATTCACGGTGTGCATGCTGGCCGTGACATATTTGTTGGCCCTCCGGATATTTAAAAATTCCGAAATAGGCCTTCTGGGTCTGATACTGGCCTCGGTATTTACCGCGTTCTTCAAGAAATCGATCGAAATAAGGCCGGATGTGCCACAGGCCCTGAGCGGGCTACTGGCAGTCTATTTTCTCTTTACGTACTACGATAAAAAGTCATCGAGGAGCCTGATAGCGAGTGCCGTATTTCTGGCCGCCTCGTTTCTTTTTCTGCAAAAGGCCGTCGCGATGATCCTTCCTATCGCAGGCATTCTTCTTTACGATATATATAAAAAGCGCGTGCCGCTGAGGGATGCGGCGCTGTACTGGGCGGTGTTTATTGCGTGCTTGCTGCCATACTATCTCTATCTCCTGATCAATGGGTCGTTCGAGAGGTACTTCGAGATGAACTGGCTCGTGAATTATTATTTGCCGGAGCTGTTCAGCAAGTCCGAAAGCATTATTCCGCTCTTTAAAGAGAATATCATAACGTGCGTCTTGTATTTTGTCGGGGTTATTATGCTACTCAGGTCCGGGAAGGAGCGGAGGTTCGCGGTACTGTCGCTCTGCCTGATATTTCTGCCTGTAATATTGTTCAAGAACCTCTGGTGGCAGTATTTTGTGCCCGCCGTGCCGACCGCCGCAATAGTAGCCGGTTATGCCGTACATTCGACATTCGGCAGCAGGCTGAGCAGATTCATCGTGATCCTCGGGGCCGTATATTTCCCCCTCGCGCACGTGCACAATCACGGCTTCTTCAATATGGACAATCGTAACCAGCGGGCTCAGCTCGATAAGATCGAATACGTGCTCTCAATAACGGAAGAAGGCGACAAGGTGTATGACGGGAGCGTTTTGTTTAACGTATTCCGTGACGATATAGATTATTTCTGGTTCTGCGTGAATTACCCGAATTGTCTCGGCACTTATCGACAGTTTTCGGATTACCGGTATAACATTTACAGCCTGATCGGCTCACAGCGGCCCAAAGTAATTTCGAATACCGGGATCTATAGTTTTAATGACATCAGGATTGCGAACAAGTACAGGGTTTCGGACAGGTATCCGGACCTGTACATACGAGTGGATTGATTTTCACTCAACTGCAGGAGGGCGACGCTTTGATATTGACCGACCTTTTCTTGTTTTGTTCGCTGTTTCTATTTCAGATATTATTCTTCTTTCTCCTGCACGTCATTGTTTTAAGAATTTTTGTGAAAAGGAACATTCTCTACACCTCGACACTCACGATTATTTTGAGCGTATTGTCGGTTACCTTTCTGAGCTATGCCCTGGTTTCCGGACTGTTTTCCAGCCCTGAATCATACGCTGTGTCGGCTGCGGGGAGCGGGTTAGCCGCAATTTTTGCCTGCGGCCTGTACACGTTTTTAGGACCCGCCACCGCGGACAGGTCATTGGCATGTCAGCTGCTGGTTTTCCTTTCCGGCAAGCCCGGAGCCGAATGCAGCCGGGAAGAGCTCTATCGCCTTTTTGATCCGGCGGGCTTCATCGAGAAACGAATAGACGAATGCAAGGTTGAAAATATTATCGAAGACCCGGGTAAAACAATTATTCTGACCGATAAGGGAAAGAGGATCGCGAGGATTTATGAATTTCTCCTCAGCTCTCTCCGCCTGCGCGGGAGAAATGGTTACAAGGAATATTTCCCGAATGATTAGCAGGCGTTATGAATCAAGAAATTAAGACTCTATGCCTCCGAATAATAAAAGACATTCGGGGGGCGGATAAGCTCTTCTGGCTGCTGCTGATCGTTTTTGCAGGGATCCCGCTATTGTATTTTTCCTATATCCCGATCTGGGACGGATGGCAATTCTCCCGCTGTTATATGCGGTCGGCTTTAGAGGGTTCGGCTGATTGTGAAAGGCACAGCGCATTTCTCCATACATTTCTCTTCAGTCTCACTCAAAGAATAGATCTGGGGAATTTTCAGCTGATATATGCCATGAATTTACTGTTCGGGATCGCGGGGCTGATAAGTTTCAGATCGCTCCTGGGATGCCTCTTCGGGAGCCGCCTATCCCCTGCGAATCTCACCTTGCTCACGTTCTGTTTCGGGCTAAATCCCGTCTTCCTGGTTCATGTGATACAGCCTTGCCTCGATTTCACGCTCCCGATCTTGCTGGTAATGGTTCTCCTGTCTTTATTTAAGAGCCGGTTCTATTATGCCGCAGCTGCCGGGGTTCTGACAGTGTTTACCAAGGAATCCGGATTCATGCTTTACGGCGTCAGTGTATTTCTATTTATTCCTCTCATGATATTAAACAACCCTTCATTTCTCAAAGAGAAAATCAAATTCGTCAGGAAGGCAGGCGTATTGATCATACCGATTATGCTCTTTGCCATTTATATGGTTCTCGTCCCCTATACTCAAATCGGGGGTTCCTGGACAGAAGGCATCATGAAGATGCTTCGATTTTATGTGCTGGATAAGGTGATGCTGGCTCAGCTCATATCTCTATTTGTCATCAACTTCAACTGGCTTATAAGTGCGATAATACTGATTAATATCGCCGTCATGGGCGTCACGTATTTTTTTAAGTCACTGACACATGCGCCGCGGAGAAGAACGGTCTTCAATAACGGATACGAGGGGGTTTATTTCTACATTTTGTTTGTCGCTATTGTTTATTTTCTCACTCGCATACCCTTTGTAAATAACCCCCGATACATGCTGCCCGCTCTTCCAATATTGATAGTATTGTTTGGCGGGTCGCTTCTGAATGTACTGAGGAAACAGTCGCTTATTACAATTATGCTCACAGTCTTCTTGACATTATTAACGGTTTCTTCCTTCAGAACTGTCGACCCGGTATCGAAAAAAATTATGGGGACATTTGAGTTCGGCTCTCACGAACTACTGCATATGTCCAAGTATGATCCGCCTGTTCACGGTTACGGAAGGGACCATCTCGTATACAACTTCGAATTTACACAGTTTCATTACATAACGGAAAAGATTATCAATAGATTCGGTTGGGCCAGGGTTTTCATAGTTGCTCCGGGATTGACCTGGCTGCCTGATTTCGGCGCCTTTGATACAAGAACCGGACACAGGGCGATAGTCGGGGGCGGACTTAAATCTCTCCGGTTCTATTATTCGGATAGAATTATCTCTAACGAAATTACTCCTGAGGAATTTTACTATATTTCCTATCCAAATTACGATAAATTCGGCATCAATGCCAGGGAAAGAGACGAATTATCGCGAACGTACGACCTGAAAAACATTATCACAGTCGAAAATGACGGATACAGCATCGATGTTTATCGCTATATTAAAAAGAACAACTGACGGTCCGGGACAGACGCCGCGTTCGTGATTCCGGCGGGAGTGAATTCAGAAACTTCTGAGGTCGGCAACTGAAGCGTTGCCGTTATTGAATAGCTGGTTGAACCTCGCCCTGCTTATAACGACGGGGACTATTCGCGAGTTGTCGCCGGGATGGGCCCTGTTAGACTCGGCCGCATCTACGGTCGCAAACAAGAAATTGGCGTTATGATTCTTGGCGGCGTTCGACCCTCGCCGTCCCCTGAGGGATAATTTATAAACGGTTACCGCACCGCCGGATCCCCCGCCCCCGCCGTCGCAGCTTACGGTAACAAACGTCGCCGCCGTAACGGCGCCGCTCAATATCAAAAACTCCCTTCTTGTGATACCTGACTTACGCATATGATTTATTAGTGCGGGCAGGGGGAAGCGCCGCATTCCCCGCCGGTTCGATTAAACAATCGGCCCAGACTTTGCGATAGAACTCAAATTCACCGGAATAGGCTGCGCGCGCCAGCCTCCCCAACGCGCGTTGCAGGTTTCTTACGCCCGCTTTTTTCGCCAATCGCCCTTCTATCCTTTCTGCAATTCCAATTATAATGCCGTTAGATTTTAGTGTCAATACATCACAAGAGGCCGGTGAGAAAGACATCCGGAATAGGGCTTATACAACTGTGAAAGATAAGGTCTACAATGGGTTACGCTAATAAAGGAAATTTCTGACAGCCATCCATACGGGGCGGGGCCTTGTTTTATTGTCGGAAGGGGATAACTCCCTGCACATCGTTATTCAAATTAGCTGACTGTAAAGATGATGAATTGGTTTCCTATTTACGGAAGAGCACTGTTTCAGAACGAAAAACCTGTCGCGAACATGATGTGCTCGAAGTCACTCGTCCCTAAGGTCATATTGAGTTTTCCCACGCGTCCGATGTCGGCGCCTACCATATTCTGCTGCTCGTAATATTTGATAATCTGATTTTTCATGAGGTCGTCGAGAGTATCGTCCGACACAATTATTAACGTATCGTCCCCTTCGCCGCCTACGGCGTAATCCTTGTATCCTTCGTTGTTGTCTAGAAAATAAACGAGCGTATCGTTACCAGGGCCCAGGTT
>JAHKKQ010000120.1 GCA_020027805.1 Candidatus Dadabacteria bacterium | reverse complement strand
GCCGCCGAGCTCGGCACGGGCGTTGGGACAGTAGACCGGGAGTGGGTATATGTCGGGGAAGGAGAGGACGACGCCTATGAAACCACCTCACTCACGCTGTCAGACGGCTCGGTACTTCAGCTCGGTCAGACGATATCCGAGAGGGAAGACCTTTTAAAGAGGATAAGGAACATCTATCTCTTCGCCATCATCCCCATAATCCTTATCGCATACCTGGGAGGGCTGTTCGTCGCAGACCGCGCGCTCAACCCCATCAGGCAGCTCATCAATACGCTCAACTCCATCGTCGCGAAGACCAAGATAGACATGAGGGTGCCGGTCCGTAACGAGGACAAGCTCAACGACGAGATCATTACCCTCTTCAATACGATGCTCGACAAGATAGAAACCCTGATGAACGGGATGAGAAGCGTGCTCGACAACGTCGCCCACGACCTGCGCACGCCGATGACCAGGCTCCGGGGGACTGCGGAAATGGCGATACAGTCGGGACAGGACGGAGAGACTCTCAGGGAGGCCCTCTCCGACTGCATAGAGGAATCCGAGCGCATACTCATAATGCTGAATACCCTCATGGACGTATCCGAAGCCGAGACCGGGGCCATGAAGCTCAACCTCGAAGAGATGAACGTGGCGCCCGTTATCGGGGACGTCGTCGACCTGTACGGATACGTCGCCGAGGAGAAAGGCGTTACAGTGCACGCGGGTTTTCCCGAGGAGCTATACCTTACCGCCGACCGGAGCAGGATACGGCAGGTCCTCGCCAACCTTCTCGATAACGCGATCAAATACACCCCTTCGGGCGGCAGGATAGACATAGAGGCCAGCCGCGGGGAAAAAGAGGTCGAGATCACCGTTAAAGATACGGGCGTCGGCATCTCGGACGACGAGCTCGACAACATCTGGGACCGTCTCTACAGGGGCGACAAGAGCCGCTCGCAGAGGGGGCTCGGACTGGGACTGAGCCTCGTGAAAGCCGTCGTAGGCGCTCACAGGGGACACGTCGAGGTCCTGAGCACGCCCGGCGCGGGGTCCGTCTTTTCCGTTTATCTCCCCCTTTGATTTTTCATCCAATCGATGCCTGTTTCACCCGCTTCAATCTTTCTAATTCGTAATCTGCGGGAAATATTACGGCAACCCTAGCCTGATACGATGTTATTAAAATCCAATTCAGGAGGTGCTGTATGAGAAGCACAAAAGTATTAACGGCGGTATCGGGAAGTAAACGCGAATTGTGGAGCAGGACGGTTTCCGTGGTATTAGTTCTTCTGGCGGCGCTCGCGCTCGGTTATTCGGCTGACGCGCAGGAGACTCGCGACAGGAGAGACAACGACGGGGCGGCACTCCCCTTCAAAAAGACGCAGATGCGCATTGAGCTGAACTCTACCGGCGGTGACGCGGGCCTTCAATTCGACCTCGACGCCGACCCGTGGAGAATGCTCGAGATCGAGAACCCGAAGGGACGGGTGATCTTCTCGGTAAAGAGCCTCGGAAATTTAAAGGCGCTCGGGAATACAGAGCTGTTCACAGAGAGTAACGAGCCGCCCTTCGACGAGCTCCCTCTCAAGGAGTTCCTGAAGAAGTTTCCCGCAGGCGACTACGAGTTCGACGCTATTACGATCGACGGTGAGGAGCTCGAGGGCGTAGCCGCTTTCACTCACACAATACCGTGCGCGCCCGTAATCCTTTCCCCGTCAGACGGCGATACACTCGATCCGGACGCCGAAATCGTCATCGTATGGGAGCCAGTCACGAATAAGGTCGACACGGGTTCGAAGATGGGCGATTGCAGTAATTCGGACGATATCGATATCGTCGGTTACCAGGTCGTAGTCGATCATGAGGGAGTGGTCCCTCAAAAGAGACTCGACGTGAAGGTTCCAGCCGATGTCACGCAGCTGACAGTACCCGCGGAGTTTATAGTGCCCGACGGCGAGTACAAGGTCGAGGTGCTGGCGATAGAAGCGAGCGGGAATCAGACCATCACCGAGGGAATTTTCATGACGTCGAATTAACACCACCCGGCACAAACCTCCGGTGTATTTCAGGGACTTCCTCCGGCGTAGCCCGCGTGGCTATGAGGAATGCGGGGGAAGTCCCTCCATTACCGAAGGATTGGAATTAAATATCCACTCATCCCTCATTACCCCCTTCAGTCCCGCCCGAGCCGTAATGCCCGCGGCGGGGCTGAATATTTTTACGCTGTCTGTGCCTAATCCGAGATGACTACCTCTGTGGTATAGACAAGAAAATCCTAGACTCTGAATATTTTGGCTTGATAAACGAATAAGCGGAGAATAGTTACATCATTGGATTCAGCCAACGGCATCCGTTTCTTGCACACGCTCAGAAACGTAATTCAGGGTGACTGAGGATACATGATCAGATTGCCGCGCTGCGTTTCACTGCGCTCGCAATGACAGAAATATGCTACTTTCACGATTAAACCTTACCGACTTGTAATGTTTCGGAAATGAGCCCGCAACCTTCGTCCTATATGATAGTAGCAAATACGGTATCAGAAGGAGGTAATGACATGATTAAAAAAACAGGATTATCGGTTCTGATTTTGACTCTATCTTTCTTTGCTATAGGCGGCTGCGGAGGGGGCGGCGGGAACGGCGGCGTGTGTCCGGCGACTAATGTGGGCATAGAGGTATGCGACCCGGACGCGGGACCGTTCTCGCTCGTTATAGACAACGGGTTCTTCCCTGTAGTCGTCGACAGCGAAACCGTGCTCGAAGGGGAGGACGATGAAGGCGTAGTTATCAGGGTGGAAATGACGGTGCCGGGAGATACAGAGATGGTTGCGGGGATAAACACACGCGTCCTCGTGGAGACGGAATTCGAGGACGATGAGCTTGTCGAGGTTTCGAGAAACTTTTTCGCCCAGGCCCCGGACGGGACGGTCTGCTACTTCGGCGAGGAAGTGGACAATATCGAGGACGGCGAGGTCATCAATCACGACGGCTCGTGGCGTGCAGGAGAGGGCGAGAACCTTCCGGGTATTATAATGCCCGCCGACCCCGAAGTAGGCATGATATTCCAACAGGAGTTTGCGCCCGGAATAGCGGAAGACCAGGCGGAAGTTGTCGCGCTCGGGGAGGAAATCGATGTGCCCGCGGGGATATTCAGCGATACGCTTACCACAGAGGACTGCAACCCTTTAGACGGCACTATGGATCTCAAGGTCTACGTTGACGGCATAGGCCTCGCGATAGACGAGTTCGCCGAGCTGATTTCATTTTGAGGGACGCCGGAGCCGCTTCTTTCGGTCACGATGATAAAGGGTTGCCCTGAGTTAAACCTATAACCTTTACTTGAGGGTCTTGTCCTTGAGCGCGAGGGGAGGCCTCCATGCCCCTTCGACTACGCCGGGGGCGCGGCGGCCCCAGGTGTTGTCGCGCCTGTCGGGCGCGTCCGTGAAGAACCTTACCAGAAGCCTGTGGAGCATGTTCATCTTGGGCATGATGCCGTGGAAACCCCCGACCTCGGTCAGCACCTTGTCCCCTATCTCCCAGTACCCGTAGTCGTCCGGGGTCACGCAGACTAGGTTCTCAGGGGTGAGGAACTTCGGCACCGCGCCCTCGAACGGCACCGTCCCGTCGCCCGTCAGCCTGCACTGCGGGTCGGTGATTCTTGCGGGGAACCACTTGTTGTCCCTGTCCGAAGTCTTGAAATCGAATTCCGGGAACCGGCCGTTCTTCACGATCTTCAATCTAACTCTGGTAGTAGAATCCACCCCGACTACGGCGAGCCACCTGTCGGGACTCATGCCGGCGTCAGCAAGGTTAAACGTGTTGATAGTAGTCCGGTGGCTTTTACCGAATTTCAGCATATTCGCGAATATCTCTTCCGCGAGCTCCGCCGGGTTTCCCAATGGAAGACCCTTCAGGCGTATCCATTCCTTTATAGACAGCACGATGCTCTGCTGCCACGCGCCCACATCGAATAATGAGTCCGGTATACCCGCACCCGGCTGGATATCGAGGCCGTTCCTGAAGCTCGGCACGAGATAATAGAGCGCGGGCGTGACGCGCGCGGATTCCCTTTCACGGGAGCTCGGAGGGGATGTGCCGAGGTTAGCCGTGCCTGTGGTCACCTTTATGACCGCTTCGAAGGAGCCCTGGTACGGGGTGGCGAGGGTCGCGACCTTGTGCACGGGCGGCTTCGCGCCTTTGCTTTTAAGGTAGCCCGTTATGATCAGCCCCCCCATCGAATGGCCCACGAGGTTCACCTTCGGGTCGTCGTGATAGCCCGCTTTGAAGTAGTGCCTGAGGAGCTTCGTGCGGTCGATCACCTCCCCGATGAACGAGTCGAGCTCGGCCTGTATGTCCTCGAGCCTCATCCGCCAGTCGTAACCGAAGGGATAGACGGGCACGGGCTCGTCCTCCCGCGAGCTCAGGTTATAGCGGAGCTCTTCGATCAATTCCTTATACGCGATTTCGTAGAGCTGGTCCGACCTGAGACGCGCGGGCTCCTGGGCTTCGTAGCGGAGGTCGTTCGGGTGGAGCGCCAGACGCTCGAATTTCTTGGTCATGACCGTCCATACGTATTCGGGCGGCAGCTGATAATCGTCTCTTAAATACGTCGCGGTAATGCCGGGGACTACTATGACGGGATACGGTAAAGGCATATATAATCCTCCTTGCCGAGATTATATAATACGTTTAGGGCAGTTCAATCGCAGCGTTATAATGTAATTAATTAACCACAAAATATAAATGGATGTCAATAGGCCGAAAAAAGGGGATGGAATAAGGTGATTGGGGTCTTGCCGTCAGTGCCCGCCGCCCTGCGTCCGGAAAATGTTCAATCGCTGACTATCCTGAATATCTGCCAGCGCGCGGTGCCCGAGACTACGTACTTCTCGAACTCCTTTCCCCACTTCTTGTGCTGCTTGAGCTTCGCTAGCTTTGCCCACGCCTCGTCGAGCTCCCGGAGATCCTTTATCTTTACCTCTGTCTCGATAGTGGATTCGTTGGCGCCTATGGAGCCGGTAAGAATCCTCACCTTATCGGGCTTCCACCCGACCTGCGAGCCCACTTCCTCGAGCCACTTCTGCATGGAGTTTAAAGCCGCCTGCTTGTAGCCGAACTTCGCCTCGATCTGCCACCTTGCTATGAACATGTGAAGACCCTCCCTGATATTTTTATTTTATGACCGCCCCGCCGCCTGAAAGACAACCGTTATTAAAACGAAACCCCCGCCGCGGTGTCTATGCGCAGCACGGCTTCCTGCTGAAAGAGCTTTTTATACGTACCTATAATAAATTCTATGTTCTTGCCGTTCTCCTCCTGCGACTTCGCGTCGTAGAGGAGAATGATGATCATCGAGTCCTCCTTTATGACCTCTCCCGTCTGCATCATCCACTGCCCGTCCGTATCGATAATCGTGAGGCCCTGCCTGTACCTGGGCGTGACGTAGGAATCGACGAAGTACTGCCACTCGGCCTCCGTGACCGCGCCTCCGGGCCTGGAAAGTCCGAATACGAGCGTGGTCTGCACGTACGGGTCCCCGTGGAGCGCAGCGGGCCCGCTGTCCCGGCCTTTTTGCTCGTGGACGCACGCCACGCTCAAGGCGGATAATAGGATGAGCGATAGAACAACCTGGTTTCGAAGACCGTATATCAAGACCGCGCTCTCCCTGGGATCGACTCCCGATTCAAACATAATACACAAAGAGCCCCGTCCTTGTACAGCCTGTAACTAGAGCCCTTTCAGGAAGCGGCGGAGCTCTTTCTTCGCGCCCCCGACAACCGGCTCGCCGTGGGCGAAGAGCATGGCGTCGAAATCCCGCTTCAGATGGGACGTGAATACCTTCTTCAGACCCCGCTTCACCCCTTCGGGGTCGTCCCCCATCAGATAATCCGGGACGAACCCGAGCTCGCCGTCCTCTCTTATTATCGCGTCACCGATAGAAAGTACCCCCTTGCCGAGCGGGATATGGAACGCGGTCTCCTCGGGACACAGCACCCCTACCCTGAGCGCGAGCACGCCTCCCGGAAGCCCGTCCCCGTGCCCGAACCCCGTCACCTTTTTATCCCTCCCGAACGCATGCAGGCCCTCCTTATGACACCAGACCTCGGCGCCGTAATAAATCGCGAACCTTTTACTGTGGCGGTAATGGAGACGGTTCGTGAGGTAGATATTCTCAGGGGGCTTGTGCCTCTTGAACCAGTCGATGCCTTCGGCCGGGACCCTCGGATCGATTAGGCAGGCGGGGTCCGCTGCGGAAACGTAATAGGAATGGACGTCCTGACCTATCCCTTCGTGGTACGTCGTCCAGTGGAATACGCCCGGCAGGATTTCCTTCACTGCCCCTCCTTAATGTGCCCACATGTGCCCGGAATTTCCGGAGCGGGGTATGCCCGACCAGGAAGCGCGCCCGGATTATCAGTCCCCCTGCGCTTCGCTGATGACGTTCTTGAGCATCCCGGTCATATTGCCCTTGACGGCGAAGTCCCAGTCCCCTTTATAATTGATGTCGCTTATAAGCCAGCCGGATTCCCCCTTCTCCAGCACCGGGGAGTCCTTCCACGTAAACGTCTTGCCGTCGCCGGGGTTCGTGTTCTTGAAT
>JAHKKQ010000119.1 GCA_020027805.1 Candidatus Dadabacteria bacterium | reverse complement strand
GGGTCTTCGATACCGACATAGGGCGCATCGGAGGGCTCATCTGCTGGGAAAATCACATGACCCTGATAAGGGCCGCCATGATACACAGGGGGGAGGAGTTCCATATAGCGGTATGGCCGGGAAACTGGAAGAGGGGTGAAAAACACCTGCTCGACGCGGACACGAGCCCCGGCGGAGCGCTCTGCAATCTGCAGTCTTTAATAAAGGTGCACGCATTCGAAGCGGGAGCCTTCGTGCTGAGCGGATGCGGGTATCTGGACTCGGACGATTTTCCCGAGAAGTGGCATTATCTCAGGGACGGAGACCACATAAACTACGACTGGGCGCGCGGCGGGAGCTCGATAGTCAGCCCCGCGGGCAGGTATCTGGCCGAGCCCAATTTCGAAAAGGACGCCATACTCTACGCCGAATGCCACGCTAACCAGATAAAGGCCGTAAAAGCGGTATTCGATTCACTGGGGCATTACTCGCGCTGGGACATAGCTCAGCTCTCGTTAAGGGAGGGACCCTGGGAGCCCGAGGTTATGGCGGGCGGCCCGCACACACAGGACCCCGACCTCCCCGCAAGCGAGCTCAAACGAATCTCGGAGAAATACGAGATCAGCATCGAGAACCTGGAATCCATCCTGAGCGAAGCCGGAAGACTGAGAAGAAACTGACAACCGGCGCTCGAATCGGGGGTCATGACAGGCTGAAAGCCCTATCTCCCCTGTTGTAAGCATTTCAGCCCTAAAGAAAATTCTGCCTCCTTTTTCGACTGCCTCCTCATCATAATCCCTTGACACGGATTCAAATAAGTTATATAAACGAGTAGGGACTGAAGGTGTTGGCTTCCAGTGTCTTAAAGGAGGAACGGATGATGAACTTCAGGGTGGAGTATGGGGAGTACTCGGCTCAGGAAGCAGTGGATGCCATACTGGTTATCCTTAAGAATAGCGGGATCGAGATAGACGATAAGAGTTTTACCTGGACACTCGTAGGCGCCCTCTTTGAAAAGGGCATAATTCCGAAAAACGAGTTCGAGCGGATTTACTTTTCCCTCAAGAACCACGAAAATAACGGCAGTAAATCAAGAGAGAATGTTATATAATACCCTGCATTAATTGGATAATTCAGCCATTACCGCATGGAGTTCTCCCTCTATGAGCGCCCTTATCTCGCCGAGCCTGTCCTCCGTCTGAGCCTCGAACCTCAATACAAGCGCAGGCTGCGTATTCGAGGCCCGGATCAGTCCCCATCCGTCGGGAAACTCTATCCTCACGCCGTCTATATCGATAATCCTGTACGACTTTCCGAGCCGCTCTTTCACCATGTCTACGACACGAAACTTGATAGCCTCCGGACAATCCACCCTGATCTCAGGCGTGGATATGGCGGGCGGAATGCCCTCCAGTAGTTGAGACAGGCTCTTCCCGGTCCTGGATATTATCTCGAGAATGCGGAGCGAGGCATAGAGCGCATCGTCGTATCCGAAAAATTTATCTGCGAAAAAAATGTGCCCGCTCATCTCCCCCGCAAGGGAAGCCTTCTCCACTTTCATTTTATCTTTTATCAGGGAATGTCCGGTCTTCCACATTATCGCCTCCCCGCCGGCCTCGTTTATGCCGCTGAAGAGGCGGTTCGAGCACTTTACGTCGCCTATGATCTTTGCACCGGGCTTCCGGGATATGACGTCCCTGGCGAAGACGAGCACGAGCATGTCCCCCCATACGATATTGCCCTTCTCGTCGACTACCCCTATCCTGTCCCCGTCCCCGTCAAATCCGATGCCTAGTTCGAACCTCCCGCTCCTCACGGTTTCGATCAATTGAGCGAGGTTCTCTTCCACGGTCGGGTCAGGGTGGTGATTAGGGAAGGTCCCGTCGGGGGTTACGTAAAGCTCCTCGAAGTCGCAGCCGAATTCCCTGAACACGCGGGGCCCGATCGCGCCTACCATCCCGTTCCCGTAGTCGACAACAGCCCTGAGACCCGGCCTCATATCTATATTCTCCTTAAGGAAACTGACATAGAGCTCCTCGACGTCGGTTTCCCTCGAGGAGCCGTTTCCGGATGCGAATTCCCCGGCTTCGGCGATCTCTCTGATCTTCTGTATCTGCCCGCCGAATACGGAGTCTTTTCCGCGGCAGAGCTTTATGCCGTTATATTCGCCCGGGTTATGGCTCGCCGTTATCATGACGCCTCCCCCGACGTCCAGGTTGTAAAGAGAGAAGTAGAGCATCGGCGTCGAGACCATGCCTATATCGATTACGTCGACGCCTGTGGAGTTTATGCCTCTCGTCATGGCTCTCGCGTAATCGGGCGAGCTCAGCCTGCAGTCCCTGCCTATCGAAACGGCTCCGGCCCCGAAGTCCTTTATATAAGTGCCGTATGCCCTGCCTATCCTTTCGAGGACATCCTCGTTAAGGTCTTTATCGACGATCCCTCTTATATCGTATTCCCTGAATATCTGGGGGTTTATGTGAGCCATAGTGGACACCTTTTGATTAATAAAGTTCTAATACTATCTCTAAAAATTATTGAAAGGCAAGATTAATCGTATATTAGAAAGTCAAGAAAAATCGGATTATAGATAATGACCTTATTGATCTTCGAGATATTCTTCCAGACTCTCAAAAGTCTTATGAATCTTAAATCCTTTGCTTCCTAATCTTTCTTTTATCTCCTCGAAATTGGGATCAACAAGTATAATCTTGCACTTTACAGGCAAAATGGAAATCAGAAGAAAGGAATTAAAATCCTCGGGTCTGAAGCTATAGCCGATTATAACAAGTTCTTCAGAGTCGGACATTACTTTTAAAGCAGATTGCCATATTCGAAAAAACTCCTTTCGTTCAAGAGGTTCAATAAAAGAAGGCAATACCCACCCAGGTTCATGATATCCTACATAAACCTGATATTCCTTGCCCTGACCAACAGTATACGCTGCCCTCTTCAATATCCTCCCAATATTATGAAAATAAAAGTCCTTAGATTCTATATCATCCATTAGAATCTCAATTTCATCCTCAAGATAACTCTGCTTCAACTTTGATCGTATTTCCCAATTTATAGAACCATGCATCTTATGAATTGTTATTTGTGACAATAAGTTTGCATTGTTAAATCTAGTTTTATCATGATCATTCTCGAATTCAGACGAACCAACATATCCTCCAAGAGGAGACCAGATGCCAAAATCCCATAACAATTTTTCTAAAATTAAATCATAGTTAAACGTAATGAAGTTGTCTTCTTTTCTTGCAATTTTGGCAAATCTACATCCTAAATCTTTTACATTTAAATCTACAAGCACTAAGTAGAGATAGGTTTGTAAATTTTTTTTCATACCTACCAATTTGTCATGAGAAATAGGAATAAGCATCGAAGGATGCGAAAGTGACGAGCCATCTTTTTCAAGCTTAGGAGCGGACAAGCTCAAATCAATCTGTGTAAAAAGATATTCGAGATTGTTTCGTAGCGGTGCCCTTATATCTCCTAAACGCTTGAATTCAGAGATTGCTATAGATTCTAATTCCTGAAGATCCGAATCTAAATCCTTGAACCTTTTTACTCTGAAGTTTTCAACAGATGTTCTTCTACTTTTCTCAAATTCATATCTCTTTCCCATCCTTGACCACAACTCTTGCATTGTAGGTCCATCAGCGACCGCTTTAGAGAATCCCGCACCTAACAAAAAAGTCCTTCTTGTTTTTCCCATAAGCATTAGCCTTGCTATTACTTCAATACTAGAGTGAATAAAGCAAATTTGTGAGAAGTCGACCTTTTAAAAAATCCGGTCTAATAGTACGGAACCCGCAGGATTAAAATAAACCCCCAAATGGAGGTCGTTAATATGGAAACGGACACAAAAAGGTTGGGGCATGCGACCAATTTGTACATACAAGATAACGCGTGAATGAATCGCTTATCCAGATAAGGAATGCGAAGTATAGTACGATGAACGCCCATTTTAGATATGCCAGTAGCCGCCGTATCATAACGCCCCAATTAATAGGCACAATAAATTTTTATGTCAAATAGGAACCATGGAAGTCAAGGGGATTTGGGGAATGACAGGAATAATAAGGTACACACTCACCCTAGCCCTCTCCCCTCTAGGGAGAGGGAATAAAAACTGCATCCTTCGACAAGCTCAGGATGAACGGGTTTTCCTGGTTAAATGAGTGAAAGGTGACACCCCCACCCGAACCCTCCCCCCTCAAGGGGGAGGGAAATTTGTGTACGGGTGCTAACCCACCGCCGATTCGGTGCATGTCGGAGAAAGGCAAAAGATAGATTTCTCACATGTGTTCGAAATGACAAGATAAGGATGAGATTGCCGCGGTCGCGGAAAGCGCTCCCTCGCAATGACAGATAACTAGAAATCCTCCCATACCCTCCTTTACAAAGGAGGGAATTAAAGATAAAGACAGATTCTCCCTGTACGTCTGGAATAGGGTTTGCATATTTCATACTTCTTACCGTTCCTTGACTTTAACCCCACTGATTTTATTCTTTGTTCCCATGATTTTACCGTCTCTCCAAGAATTCAGGAAAAAGTTAAAAAAGGGCAACCTCATACCCGTATGGAAAGAGGTGCTGGCCGATTTCGACACGCCCGTCTCGGCGTTCAGGAAGATAGAGTCGGGCGACTACGCATTCCTCCTCGAGAGTGTCGAGGGAGGGGAAAAGTGGGGAAGGTACAGCTTTCTCGGGACCGAGCCCTCCATCATATTCCGGTCGAAGGGCAAGGACATTGAGATAATTGAGGACGGAAAATCGAAAAAGGTAAAGGGGAACCCTATAGACTGCCTGAGGGACCTCATGTCGAGGTATAAACCCGTGCATACGGACGAGCTTCCGAGGTTTCACGGGGGTGCGGTCGGCTATTTCAGCTATGACATAGTGAGGTTCGTGGAAAACCTTCCTAATTTGAAAAAAGACGAGTTAAAGCTATGGGACGCATTATTCATGATCACCGACTCCGTGCTCGTTTTCGACAACGTCAACCATAAGATCAAGATAATCTACAACGCATACGTTTCTCATCCGGAGAAGGCCGAGGACGCCTACAGCGGAGCCGTAGAAAAGATAGAAGACATAATAAAAAAGCTTAGAAAACCGCTCAGCCTCTATGATAGGGGGAGCACCCGGAAGAACGGGGAGCCGAAGCTCGTATCGAATTTCAAACCCGGGGATTACAAGGAAGCCGTGAAGAAAACGAAAGAATACATCACGGCGGGGGACATAATTCAGGCGGTCATTTCCCAGAGATGGAAAACGGAGCTGGACGTTGACCCGTTCGACCTCTACAGGGCACTCAGGGTGCTCAATCCGTCGCCGTATATGTTTTATCTGAGGACGGATACCGAAACCCTGGTCGGATCTTCGCCCGAGGTAATGGTGAGGGTGGAGGACGGAGAGGTCGAAAGCCGGCCGATTGCCGGGACGAGGCCCAGGGGAAAGACGGAGAGTGAAGACAGCGAGCTCGAAAAGGAGCTCCTTTCAGACCCTAAGGAACGCGCCGAGCACATAATGCTCGTCGACCTCGCGAGAAACGACCTGGGAAGGATATCGGAGACGGGCTCTGTAAAAGTAGATGAGCTGATGGTGATAGAGAAGTATTCGCACGTCATGCACATCGTATCAAACGTTATATCGAGACTGAGATCCGACAAGGACGCCTTCGACGTGCTCAAGGCGACTTTTCCGGCAGGCACGCTCTCGGGCGCGCCCAAGGTGAGGGCCATGGAGATCATAGAGGAGATGGAGCCGAGCAGGAGGGGGGCGTACGGAGGGGCCGTCGGGTATTTCAGCTTCTCGGGCAATATGGATACCTGCATAACCATAAGGACGTTCGTAATCAAAGGGGGAGAAATATTCATACAGGCGGGGGCGGGAATAGTAGCGGACTCCGATCCCGAGCGGGAATATCAGGAGTCCGTAAATAAGGTGAAAGCCCTCGTGAGGGCTATAGAGGTAGCAAAGTCGGGGCTCTGATTCCGGAGACCGGATTATTGCGGTATAAAACCAGGTCCATACATGATATTAATGATAGATAATTACGACTCATTTACTTATAACCTCGTCCATTACCTCTCCGAGCTCGGCGAAGAGGTAGTTGTCCACCGGAACGACAAAATCACACTCGAGGACGTGGGAAAGCTGAACCCGGATATCATCGTAGTATCCCCGGGCCCCTGCACCCCGAAAGAAGCGGGCATCTCGGTCGATGTTATCAGGGAATTCGCCGGGCGCACGCCGATACTCGGGGTCTGCCTCGGCCACCAGTCTATGGCCTATGCCTACGGCGCCGACATAGTGAGGGCCGGAAGGCTCCTTCACGGGAAAACCTCGCAGATACACCATGACGGAAAGGGGATATACGAAGGTATCCCGGACCCGTTCGAAGCCACGAGGTACCATTCGTTGCTGGTCGACAGAGAGACGCTCCCCGGCTGCTTCGAGGTATCCGCGTGGACGGACGAGGGGGAGATAATGGGGATAAGGCATAAGGAGCACCGGATGGAGGGGGTCCAGTTCCACCCCGAGTCCATACTTACGAAAGAGACCAGGAGACGAGATATGATCCTTCTTTTCAAGCCCCGCGATAAGCAATACATCGGAAAAGGGAGCCTTCCGTTCGGGAGCTTCGACGACACATCGAAATGGCAGCCGATAACGAAATACCTCGAAAAAGGCGCAGTCTCGTTTCCCGGTAAAACGATGTTCAGGGTCGCGGACAGGGAAGGAAACCTGACTGAAAGCTACAATTACGATGAAACCAATAGATGGGCGAACCGCGTAGCGGACGGCTTCATAAACAAATATAAGATACGGAAGGGGGACAGGGTCGGCATCTATATGCTGAATTCCTCCGAATACGTAATCTCTATTCTCGCCATCCACAAGACGGGCGCGGTGCAGGTCCCCATAAACAAGGACGAGAAAGGAGAGAGGCTCGCATACATAATCAATTATTCCGAGATGAAGTCGATCGTTATTGACAAGGAGAGCATACCGATGGTCGAGCAGGTCGCGGGTGAATTAAAACTTCTAAAACACATCTTCGTCACCGGCCCCGGCAATGATATCCCCGGTAAAATCGGAGGTATAAAAACCCTTCCGTTCAAAAGCTTCGACGAGTTTTCCCCTGAGAATCCAGGAATAGACGTTAAGTCCTCGGACGTAGAGCGGTGCATGTTCACCTCGGGCACGACAGGCATGCCGAAAGGGGTGTCGAGGAACCACGGCGGCGTAATACTGACCGTGCGGGGGTACATTCAGCAGCAGGGGGTGAGGAGCGAGGACGTACTCATGAGCGTACTCACGCTCGGGCACGCGAACTCGCAGGTAATGTGCCTTTTCGCTTCAGTAGGCGCGGGAGCGACCGCGGTATTCTACCCGCGGTTTTCAGCGTCGAGCTTCTGGAAGTGGGCGGGCGAATGCGGGGCGACATGTGTGAACATGCTGGGCGCCGTCGCCGAGTACCTGTGGGCAGCCGAGCCTGACGAATGGGACAAGAAGCACGGGGTAAGGCTAGTGCTCTCGGGGCCCGCGCCACGGAACTTGAAAGAATTCCAGGAGCGCTTCAACACGCGCACGATAGACGGGTACGGCTCGACCGAGATGGGGATGGTGCTCTGGAACGATCCCGAAGACCTGCGCCCCGGTTCAGCCGGCCGGCCTATGGAGGGCTATTACGTGGAGATCAGGGACCCCCGGGATACGTCAAAGGTCATGCGCCCGTTCTGGGACCCGTCCGAGAGCCCGAAGCCGCCAGACGAAGCCAAAGGTTTACTTTTTATAAAGCCGCTCATACCGCACACCACACTTAACGAGTACTTCAAGGACGAGAGACGGACGAGGGAAGCGTTTGACGACGACGGTTTTTTTAATTCGGACGACCTCTTCGCAATGGGAATTGACGGAAGATACTATTTTCAGGGGAGGTTCAGCAGGATCAGGGTGTCCGGCGAGAACGTGGACCCCATTGCCGTTCAGGACATAGCCGCCCAGTACCCGTCGGTCCGGGAAGCGGTCGTCGTAGGGGTCAGGCTCCCCGAGGTTTCGGACGACGAAATAAAGCTGAATATAACGTTAAGAAAAGGAGAGGTGTTCGACCCCGTGGAATTCTCGAAGTGGATGGCCGAAAAGTCGCCCGTCTTCATGGTCCCGAGGTTCATCGAGGTCTACGATGGGGGGTTCCCCGTAACCGCCACGCAGAAGATCAGGATAGCGGAAATAAAGGAGATAACCGGAAAGACCTGGGACAGGAACAAGACGGGTCTAAAGTTCCGGGTGCGTTAAATGTGAGCCCTCTCTTTTATTAACCCAAATTGTGAAGATCAGGAACGGGCGGGCCGTCAAAACCATCGGAGTACGGGCGTTCGGCATTTGTCCGGGAATCATAATCATTTAGTTGAATTGTTAAATAGCGCCTGCCGCAGGGTTCAAGCTCATTTTCAGGTTGACAAACTTCTGCTGTTTTCTTATTGTAATAAGGTTAAATTTCTAAAACTCTTGGAAATCAATTAAGCCACCACAAGGAGGGTCGTTATGCTTTTATTATTTAAACCCCGTGACGCAAAATATCTGGGCAGCGGGAAGCTGCCGTTCGGTACATTCGACAATACCGCGGAATGGAACCCTATCACTAAATTTCTGGAGAAGGGGGCTGAACAATTACAAGAAAAAACTATATTCCGGGTTGGGAAAGGCGAGGGGGAGATATAAGAGAGTTATTCGTACAAGCAAACGAATGAATGGGCTAACCGGGTCGCAAACGGCCTCAAAGACGAATTCGGCGTCAAGAAGGGCGATAAGGTCGGAATGTATATGATTAACTGCTCCGAGTACGTCGCATCTATAGTCGCCGTTCATAAGACGGGAGCCGTGCAGGTCCCGATAAATAAGGACGAAAAGGGGGAGAGGCTCGCCTACGTAATTAATTATTCCGAGATGGCAGTGCTCATCCTCGACCCCGGAAGCCTCCCGTTCATCGAAGAAATCGCCAAGGATATAAAGAACCTTCGGGTCATATTCATGACCGGCGACCCGGCAAAGGTCCCGGCCGAGATCGGAGGCATAAAGACACTCCCGTTCTCGACCTTCGATAAGTTCCCAGTTAAGAATCCCGGTGTGAAGGTAACGACTCACGATATGGAAAGGTGCATGTTCACCTCGGGCACGACGGGGATGCCGAAAGGCGTCGCGAGGGACCACGGGGGAGTCGTATTGACAGTCCGCGCATATCTCCAGCAGCAGGGCGTAAGGAGCGACGACGTACTCATGAGCGTGCTTTCGCTCGGCCACGCGAACGCGCAGGTCATGTGTTTATTCAGCGCCATGGGCGCCGGTGCTACCGCCGTGTTCTTCCCCCGCTTCTCCGCGTCGAGCTTCTGGAAATGGGCGGCAGGGTGCGGCGCTAACTGCGTTAACATGCTCGGGGCTGTCGCGGAGTATCTATGGGCGGCGGAACCCGGCGAATGGGACAAGAAGCATAAAGTAAGGATCATGCTGGGCTCCCCGGCTCCCCGGAACCTTCAGGAGTTTCAGGAGAGGTTCGGGGTAAGGGTAATCGACGGATACGGCTCTACGGAAATGGGAATGGTGCTCTGGAAGGACCCTGAGGACCACCGCCCCGGCTCATCAGGTTTTTCCATGGAGGGATATTACGTAGAGCTCAGGGACCCGCAGGACCAGAGCAAGGTAATGAGGCCGTTCTGGGACCCGTACGAAGACCCGACGCCGCCCGATGAAGCTAAAGGATTACTGTACGTCAAACCGCTCGTCCCGCACACGACGCTTAACGAATACTTCAAGGACGAGAGGAGGACCAGGGAAGCGTTCGACGACGACGGGTTCTTCAACTCGGACGACCTTTTTGCGAGGGGGATAGACGGGAGGTACTACTTCGTGGGGAGGTTCAGCAGGATAAGGGTATCGGGGGAGAACGTAGACCCGATAGCCGTTCAGGACTGCGCGATGCAGTACCCCGCCATACAGGAGGCGGTGGCCGTAGGCATAAGACTGCCGAACGTGTCCGACGACGAGATAAAGCTCAATGTCACGATCAGGCAGGGGGCGGCGTTCGACCCGATAGAGTTCTCGAAGTGGATGGCCGAAAGGGTCATGGTCGCCATGGTCCCGAGGTTTATCGAGGTCTATGAGGACGGGTTCCCCGTGACAGCCACCCAGAAAATAAAAGTCGCGGAGATTAAGGAGATAACGGATAAGACCTGGGACAGAAGCAAGACGGGACTTAAATTCAGCGCAAGGAAGTAGCGCGTTACGGGATTCAGAAATTCCGCTTCGCCTTTTAATGACAAATAACGACGATGAAAAATTCATGCGCCTGGCTATCGAACAAGCTCAAATAGCCGGGCGTGTGGGCGAAGTCCCTATCGGCGCCGTCATAACCGACGGCAGAGGCAATATCGTATCGAGCGGTTACAACCTCCGCGAAGCCGGAAACGACCCCACGGCCCATGCCGAAGTGATAGCTATCAGGAAAGCAGGCGAAGCGTTCGGCAACTGGAGGCTCGAAGGGGCGGCCATATACGTAACGATCGAGCCCTGCCTCATGTGCATGGGCGCCATCATACTCGCCAGGATAGGCAGGCTCGTGTTCGGCGCGCGGGACCCGAAAGCAGGGGCGGTTTTTTCGGTTTACGACATAGGGAACGGCCCCAGGCTGAACCATACGGTCGAAGTTACAGAAGGTGTTTGTATGGAAGAATGCTCAAGCCTATTAAAGGACTTCTTCAAGACACTCAGGAATTAAAGCTGACTTATTTCTTCCCGCTGAAAAAGCCGAGCACATCGGATATAACGCTCTTGTCTTCCACCCCGGCGAGCTTTTCGAGCTCTCCGTTATCGAGCCATACCCCTCCGCAGTTGCTGCACCTGTCGATCCTTATCCCCCTGAACGCCACTTCATGGAGATTACCGCCGCACTTAGGGCATCTCATGTAGCATGTCGTCTTAATCCTCTCCCTCTCCTCCTCCTCGGTCTCATGCTTGAGCTTTTCTTTGAGTCTCTTCGACTTCTCCGCTTCCTCTTTGGCGAAATACTCATCTTCCGTCTTAGAAGGCTTCTCTTTCGTCATGTTATTCTCCTGTCTATCCTGCTTGGATTACAAGCCGGAAACATAAGCAATATAGTACAACTGCTCCCGGTTTGACTCACCCGCGTACGGCTCAACCCTTGGTCAGGGGGGTTATTATTATCCTCTTCTCTTCCTGCTCGATTTTAGTCTCATAGCTCACCCCGCCTTCCCGTTTGAGGGTCAGGTAAGCTATTCTCCTCTCGGATGCCGACATCGGCTCGAGTGAAACGGGCTTCTTCATTTTCCTTACTCTCTGTGCCGTTTCCTTGACGAGCTTGGAAATGTTGTCTTCTCTCCGCCTCTTATACCCGTCCACGTCTATAGCGACCCTCTTATCCCGGCCGTCCTCGCAATCCCGCCCGGCGATCTTGCCTACGACGTACTCGAGGGATTTAATCATCTCCCCCCTTTTCCCGATAAGGAGCCCCTTGTCGTTGGTATCCTTGATATCGAGCCTGATTTTTTCAGGGCCCTCCTTAAGCTCGACGGAGAAAGTCGGGATGAGATAGTTGAGGATCGATTCCAGGGCTTTTTTCGACCTTAGTCCCTTTTCGCTCAGGTTCTCGTTCTTTACCGTGACCCTGATCTTGGCATTCCTGCTCCCAATCCCCAGAACCCCCCTGGAAGCCTCCTGGAGCACCTCTATATCGACTTCGCTCCTGGGTATGCCGAGCTCCTCGCAAGCGCTTATGGCCGCCTCCGATACCGTCTTTGCTGCACGTTCTATTACAATCGCCATCATCAGCCTCCTTTAGGAGTGTTTACGAGACGGTTAACGTAAATCTGCTGTCCTATCGAAAGTATATTGCTAACCGTCCAGTATAATATCAAGCCCGAAGGCAGTCCCCAAAACATCACAGTGAAAATTATAGGCATAAATTGCATCATTTTCATCTGCATCTGCATACTTTCATTTCCGGCGCTGGGCGTCATCGGCGTCATCTTCTGGGATATGAACCACGAAACGCCCATGATCAGGGGAAGAATCCTGAAGGGGATCCCTATGCCGGGTATGTCGAATAGATGCTCGGGCTCCGAAAGGTCATTGATCCAGAGAAAGGAGCTGTGCCTGAGGTCTATCGAATGCAGGAACACGTCATAAAGTGCAACGAATACGGGCAGCTGTATGAGCAGCGGGAGACAGCCTCCGAGACTGCTGAGCGGGTTGATGCCGTTACTCGAATAAAGCTTCATGAGCTCCGAATTCTGCTTGGCTTTGTCGTCCTTGAATTTCTCTTTGAGCGCGTCCATCTTGGGCTTGATTTTTTCCATCTTGAGCTGCATCTGCTTCATGGAAACCATGCTCTTGATGGTGAGGGGAAGGAAAATCAGCCTCATT
>JAHKKQ010000118.1 GCA_020027805.1 Candidatus Dadabacteria bacterium | reverse complement strand
GAGAGCTGTCGCAATGTCGTAAAACAGGAATCTCCCCTCCCCCCTCATCCGCCAATCCGCCAACCTCCGCGGGGTATATGTGCGGGAAGGTTGGCGGATGGCGGGCACACAATGTGTGCTCATAAACGATTCTTCCGATTCTCCTCTACCCTCTCAATACTCCCGTATGTCAGCGGCGAGTCGCCGCCCCGCCGCCAAAAGGGGGTATATAGGGCAGGCGGTGGCGGCGGGCTCCCCGATTGACACCCATGTTCGGATTAGGTTCACTAGAATATATGGAAGTCAGGGATATATTCGGAAAGGTATTTGCGGGTGAGAGGATAACAAGGGACGAGGGTATGCACCTGCTGGGAAACGCCGACACCACCCAGATGGGGTCTCTCGCGGATTACGTGAGGCGGAAGCACCACCCGGAGGGGATAGTGACGTTCGTCGCCGATACAAACCCCAACTATACGAACGTCTGCGATACGGAGTGCCTCTTCTGCGCCTTCTGGCGTCCGCCGGGCTCTCACGACGCATACACGCACAGCGTCGACAAGGTCATAGAGATGATGAGGACGTCCTACCACAACGGGGCCACGACCGTGCTCCTCCAGGGAGGGCATAACCCCGAGATCACGCTCGATTACTATCTGGAAATAATAACGAGGACGAAGAAAGAAATTCCGGGACTCCACCTCCACGCGTTTTCCGCTCCGGAAATAAGCGCCATAGCGAAATACTCCGACCTCACTACGGAGGAAGTGCTGAAGAGGTTCTGGGAGGCGGGCCTGAGGACTATACCCGGAGGGGGCGCGGAGGTATTATCGAACCGTGTGAGGAAGAAGATAAGCCCGCTCAAGATAGACGCCGACCAGTGGATGAAGGTCACGAGGGAGGCGCACCTGACCGGGTTCAAAACCACGGCGACGATGATGTTCGGCCACTTCGAGGAGGACGAGGACATCCTCGAACACCTCGACAGAATCAGGGCGCTCCAGGACGAGACGGGGAACTTCCTCGCGTTCATACCGTGGACGTTCAAGCCCAAGAACACGTTCCTCGAAAGGAAGCTCCCCAACGAAACAGGCGGGGACAGGTATCTCCGGGTACTGGCGCTCTCCCGGATATACCTCGACAACTTCGTCCACATTCAGGGCTCGTGGTTCACGCAGGGGGCAAAGATAGGCTCGCTGTCCATGTACTACGGCGCGAGCGACCTGGGCGGCACGCTCTACGACGAGAACGTGCTCTGCTGCGCCGAGAACAAGCTCAGATCGACAGTGGACGAGCTCGTACACATGATAAGGTCCGCGGGTTTCGTGCCCGCCCAGAGGGACACTTATTACCAGGTGCTGAACCGGTTTTGATGCTCTACTTCATATAATCGCGCCAGGATGGCGCTCCTACAAAACGTTCACAAACTCCGTAGGAGCGGCTTCCAGCCGCGACAGAAAAGACGAGATTCCCGAATACGTCAATCTCCCCTACGCTCTAATACCGCATTCACGACCCTTATACACCAGGCATTTCCGGTGAATTCGATAAGACAGTCGAAGGAAGAGAGGTATCCGAGTATGAAGTCGAAGAACTCGTAGGCCGAGCTCGTATAGACGGGCCTGCCGATATAGACGCCTACGTCGTCCGAATCGAGCCCCCTGCACTCGCAGGTTGAGAGCTCGAAATCGACCCCCTCCCCTCCGCCGGGCCACGGAGCGGTATCCGCCCCGGAGATGGAAATACCGCCGTCACGCCCTTCGCGGCGAACCGAAAAAGAGAGAGGGTCCCCGCCGCCTTCGAGAAACCGCGCGGCCAGGAACTCGTCTATATCCGAGACATTTATGACTGAACGGTTTTCGGGGGATTCGGTCACAGGGGGGATATAATAACAGAAGGGGCGGCCGTTTTCACTGCCGCCCCTTTATAATATTCGAAAGCTGCGCGTCCTTTCCGGCAAGCCTATCGGTTCTTTACAAAAGAGCCGTTGTTGTAGGACCTCGTGTTCCCGGAGTTAAAATTCCGCATGCCGGTATTCATGGACGGGCTCGGATACTGCCGCGGGGCCGTGTTCATGGACCGGTTATTGTCCGGACCGGCCGGCTTCCGGTTTGTCGAGACGCTCGACTGCTTCTGGCTCGGCTGTCTATATTGTGCCGCCGGTTTCTGCACTTTGTAGCTATTCGCACCGTAGCCGTTGGGGTTGTAGTTGTTCTTCTTCGGCTGTACCGGCTCCCTGTTGTAGGCCTGCCTGGTCCCCGGATTCGGATACCGGTTCGTTGCCCCGTTATTGATCGAATCGTAATTATAGGGGTTTCTGTTAACGGGTTTTTGTTCCGCGGCCGGGGCCTTCTGCTTTCTCAATCCGTCGTTCACGGAGGCGTTGGTCCTCGCGCGGTTTTGACTGTCATACATCGCAGGCCCGTTATATGTATTGTTTTTCCTGGTGGTGGCCGTGGACGGCTTCACGTCGTTTATAGCGGGCTTGCCGACGGGTATGTTCGTATCACCCCCGGTCTGCCCCCGATTACGCGTGTCGAATGCGGAGCCGCTCTTGAGCTTTCCCGGATCCCTGCTTATCACCCCGTAGCCGTCGGGCTCGACGTTTCCGTAGGGTTTGTTTTTCCCCGTATTCAAGGTCCTCTGCTGCACGAGGCCGTTCCCGTTATTTCTGTCCTGTGCGTTAAAACCGTTTTTGATTGCCGTGTCCTTGTTTACATTCGTGCCCTTCACGCCCCTCAGGACGGAGCTCCCTCCGTTAAAAGGCGTTTCGTCCGGCTTCTTCTCGATACCGGGCCTGAAGACCCTGTAATTGTTTTTGTCTAAATTCCTCCCCGCCCTTAATGTGGAGAGGTCCGTGTCGACCAGCTTGACCGGTTCGAGCTTGCCTTTAACCGCACGCTCTATTACGGATTTGTCGGGGCCGTAGTTGTATATCTTGTTGTTCTCGGTCTTGATGTTCGTGACGTTCTTCACGTTCCGCATGACGGTCAGGTTCTTCTCGCCGTCGAGCGCGACGAGCTTCGCGTTCCTGTTGTTGAATTTATCCTCCGGGACGAAAACGCAATGCTCCCCCGGGGCGTAATAATCGTTGTCGTAATAATGCCCCTTCTTATGCTTGTGGTGGTGTCCGCCGCCGTAGTACCCGTCGTAGCCCCCGTAATACCCGCCGTTATAGCCGTAGTTGTAGTTGACGAAGCTGATGCCGATCTCGAGGAAGAAGTTATTGTCCGGAGGGAGCGGCGACCAGCCTACGTAGCCCGGAGACTGATACCAGGAAACGTATGCGGGGGCCCAGGTCGTCCCGGGAATCCACGTCCATCCGTAGTAGCTGTCGAATACCCACCTTCCGTAATGGTACGTGGCCCAGCCCCATGGCTCGTTGGATACCCACGTCCACCCCTGGTCGGACCATACCCACTGCCCGTCCTGGTACGGCTGCCATCCGGTGCCCGCCTGAGCCGGATACCATCCGTACCCATATCCGGTTACCGGGACCCAGCTGCCGTACGGAGAAAGAGAGCTGTAAAAGAGGCTGAAGCCGAACGAGGTCCCCGCCTGAGCCTTTTCCTCGAACGCAGCCATTTCGCCGCCCGCGAATATCGCAAAAGCCAGAGCGAAAACTGCAAGTTTATGTTTCATTTTTTTTATACTCACTCCCTGTTTTATAACCTACCATATCAAACTGGAGCCACATATAAAAAGTTGCGATCACTATAAAAATGTATCCTATTGCACAAAGGCGTGAGAATTGTGGAATATTACACAGTGGTCCCGGGGGGATCGTCCGGCAGCGGCCGCGCCGGAATGGTCAGTTCTTCTGGCTGGTTATGCGCTCCTTTTTCTCGAGCAGCTCGCCGTAAATCCTCAGGTACTCCCTCCCCGAGCTTCTCCATGAAAAGTCCTCCCTCATCCCCCTCGAAATGAGCTCCCGCCATTTGTCCTTTTCCTCGTATACGGAGATCGCCCGCAAAAGCGCGTCGAGCATGCTGACCTTGGAGAATTCGTAGAAGACGAAGCCGTTACCCTTCTCCCCGTCCTCCGTATAGTCCCTCACCGTATCGAGCAGCCCGCCCGTCCCCCTGACGACGGGTATGACCCCGTACCTGAGCGCGATTATCTGCCCCAGTCCGCACGGCTCGAACCGGGAAGGCATGAGGAACATGTCCGAGCCCGCGAAGACCCTCCTTTCGAGGGCGTTGTCGTTCACGGCTATAGTGACGGAGAGGTTCTTTTTCCACCTCTTCTTCGCCTTCTCCATCATGTGCTCGTACCTCTCGACTCCCGCCCCCACTACCGCCACCTGATAACCCAGGTCGAGTATCTGGGGTATGGATTCGAGGAAGAGGTCTATGCCCTTCTGTTCCGTGAGCTTGGAAACGACGCCCAGGAGCGGCTTGTCCACTTCCGGGTCGAGCCCGAGCTCCTCCCTGAGGGCTTCCTTGTTCTTTCTTTTGTCGTCTACGCTCTCCGGGCCGTACCTCTCACAGATAGCCGCGTCTTTTTGAGGGTCCCATTCCTCGTAGTCTATGCCGTTCAGGATACCGATAAGGTTGTCCCTGTTCCTGGATACCCACTTGAGCACGGCGTCGAGGCCGTAGCTGTATTCCTTCTTCTTGAGCTCGGAGGCGTAGGTCGGGCTCACCGTCGTGACCAGGTCCGAGTATATGATCCCGCCCTTCAAGAGGTTCGCCTTGCCGTAGAACTCGAGCCCCTGCGAGGTGAAGAGGAATTCAGGCAGTCCGAACTTGTCCAGCACGTTCCTGTCGTATTGACCCTGGTATGAGATGTTGTGTATGGTGAAAACCACGCGCGAGTCCTTGAAGAACGGGTCGTCCTTCAGGTGCTTCCTCCACCTGAGGCATATCGGGAGGAGCGCCGTCTGCCAGTCGTGGCAGTGGATGATGTCGGGCTTGAAGTCGAGCGCCTTGGCTATCTCGAGCGCCCCGAGAGAGAGGAATCCGAACCTGAGGTCGTTGTCCGCGAAGTCCCCCTGAGGGGTGGAGTATATGTATTTCCTCCCGAAGAACTCGTCGTTCTTGAGGAAGTCGACGTGGACGCCGTTGAATTCGATCTCCTTGATCCTGCCCCTGACGGGGAGCCAGTCGAGGCAGAATACCAGCTCCTTCGATACGGTCCTGGGTTTTATGCCGAGCTTCGAGAGGTTCGCCCTGACCCTCCTGTAATAGGGAATGACCACCCTGACCTCACAGCCGAGGGAGGCGAGCCTCTTGGGCAGGGTTCCTATGACGTCGGCGAGGCCGCCTACCTTGGCGAACGGCTCCATTTCCGAGGCTACGAAAAGTATTTTCATTTTTTCAGATGATGCGGTGTTGATAAACTCAAATGACCTGAAGAAAATATATTACCGGTAAATGCCGCCGGCTCACCCCTTGTCGAGCTCCCTTATTTTTACGGCGAATTTAGACGCGTTCTCCGCTATGACGCCCGGGTCTATCCTCCCGCCCTTCCCGAGGAGCGCGCTCGAGACCCCCACGGCCGACGCCCCGGACTTAATAAAGTCGGCGAAGTTGTCGAGACTCACCCCGCCCGTCGTCATTATGTCGACGAACGGGAGCGGCTCCTTTATCGCCTTTACGTAGGACGCGCCCCCGACGGCGCTCACGGGGAAAATCTTGACCATATCCACCCCCATCTTCCAGGCGTTCACTATCTCGGACGACGTGAACGCGCCCTGAATCGAGACCATGCCGTTATCCTTCGCGTACCCGATGAGGTCCTTATCCGTGTGGGGCGACACGAGGAATGCGGCCCCCGCCTTCCGGGCCCGCCCGGCCATGTCCGTATCGAGCACTGTCCCGGCCCCGACGAGCACCCCGAGCCTGCCGCTTAATGCCGATATCGCTTCCTCGGCCCCGGGGAAGGAGAAGGTTATCTCTATGAGCCTGAGCCCGCCCTTTATGCAGCCCTCCGCGAAGTCGAGCGCCGACTCCGTGTTCTCCGCCCGTATCACGGCGAAGACCTTGTGCTTTCTGATGACTTCGAGGCTTTTCACCATTACAAGTTAACAGGCTCGGGCTGATAGATGCAAGTTTTCCCGGCCATGTTCGGGGCAGCGGATAAAATTTATCCATTAATGGCTGTGCCTTATTGATTTCTTACACAGGATGTTTTATCATGTATAATTAATGGCCATGGAGCATAGTATGAGTTTCATCAACGAAGAGATGATTAGGGGGCGCGTGAACGAGTTTATCGACCGGAGCAAGGGGCTCGGTATAAAGGTAACTCCGCAGAGGATTGCCATATACAAGGAGCTTGCGTCGACCGACCAGCACCCGAGCACGGAGACGATTTACAAGAAGATAAAGGACTATTATCCTAACATCTCTCTCACGACCGTTTACAGGACTCTGGAAACGTTCGAAAAGCTCGGCCTTATATCGGTAGTGAACGTGCTCTACAACGCCGCGCGCTACGACGCGAACCTCACCCCGCATAACCACATCGTGTGCACCGAGTGCAAGAAGGTCGAGGACATATACGACGAGTCGCTTTCGACGCTCGACGTTTCCGACAAGACCCTCGGCGACTACCACATCAAGGGCTACTCGATTTTGCTCAACGGCATCTGCAAAGACTGCCGGGATATCTGAGCGCTGTTTCTCTGATCCACCCCTGTTTATAAATCCGGAAGCACCATGCCGATATCGATTTAAGGAAGGATGCCACGTATTGAAAAGCTATATTAGGCCAATGTCCGATAATATTACTTATGTTGACTATACGTAAATCAGCCGTCCTTCG